>CAMFHW010000248.1 GCA_945952175.1 uncultured Phenylobacterium sp.
GTGACGATCCCCTCCTCCACGAAGGGCAGGAAACCGTCCTGCTGGGCGCGGTTGAACCGGTGGATCTCGTCGACGAACAGTAGGGTCGACTGCCCCGCCGTCCTGCGCATCCGCGCCTGCTCGAAGGCCTTCTTCAGGTCCGCGACCCCGGAGAACACCGCCGACAGCTGCTGGAACTCATAGCCCGCCGCCTTGGCCAGCAGCCGAGCGATCGTGGTTTTGCCCGTGCCCGGCGGCCCCCACAGGATCATCGAGGCCAGGCGCCTGGCCTGCGCCATCCGCCCGATCGGCCCCTCGGGACCCAGCAGGTGGTCCTGCCCCACCACCTCGTCCAGGCTCTGCGGACGCAGGCGGTCGGCGAGCGGCGACGGCGCATGCGGCGTCAGCCCCGCGGCTTCGAAGAGATCGGCCATGAGCCGTTGTATCAATCCCTCCCCGTCATGGGGAGACCGCTCCATTTCGGGGACAGGTTGAATAACCCTTCGCGGCGGGACGGTCGGGAACGGGTTATTCAACCTGTCCCCGAAATAGCCTCAGGTCCGGAAGTTGCCGGTGATCTCCTGGCCGCCGCGCACGATGGTCACCTGCCACTGCCCGCCCTGGCCGGAAACGGCGGCGCGCAGGTCGGCGACGGTTCCGATGTCGCGCCCGTTCACCCGCTTGATCAGGTCACCCGGACGCAGGCCCGCGTTCATCGCGAAGCCGCGCTGGATCTTCAGCACCATCACGCCCTTGCCGGCGAACGGGTCGATGCCGAGCTCATCGGCCACCGCCGGCGACAGGTTCACCACCGTCGCCCCGTCGAACGGGTTGCGGCCGCTCACCGCCTGCTCGTCGCGCGGCGGGTTGGCGGGCGGCGCCTCGGCGCGCACGGTCAGGGTCTGCATGGCCCCGCCGCGGCGGAAGCCGACCTTCAGCGCGTCGCCCGGCCGCGCCGCGGCCACCGCGTAGGACACGGCCGAGGCGTCCACCACCGGCTTGCCGTCGATCGACAGGATCACGTCGCCCTGGCGCAGGCCGGCGCGCTCCGCCGGGCCGCCGGGCCACAGGTCCGCCACCAGGGCTCCGGTCGGCGTCGAAAGCCCCAGGCTGCGGGCGATCTCGCCGGTCACCGCCTGGGTGTGGGCGCCGAGCCAGGGCCGCACCAGCGCATGGCCGCCGCCCGCCGCGGTCTCGACGATCCGCTTCACCATCGCCGCCGGCACGGCGAAGCCGACGCCCGACGAGGTCCCCGAGCGCGAGAGAATGAAGCTGTTCACCCCGATCAGGTCGCCGTCCATGTCGACCAGGGCGCCGCCGCTGTTGCCGGGATTGATCGCCGCGTCGGTCTGGATATAGGCCGTCGCCGCCTCCCCGTTCGGGTCGGCCGTCCGGTTCAGCGCCGAGATGATCCCGTTGGTCACCGTCTGGCCGACGCCGAAGGGGTCGCCGATGGCCAGCACCAGGTCGCCGACCTGGGCCTCGCCGGTGTCGTCGATGGCGAGCGTCGGCAGCCGCTCGGGCCCGGCGTCGATCTTCAGCACCGCCAGGTCCACCCGCGGATCGGCCAGCAGCACCTTGGCCGGGAACTCGCGCCGGTCGGCAAGCGCCACGGTGATCTCCTGGCCGCCCTCGATCACGTGGTTGTTGGTCACGATGATCCCGTCCGAGCGGACGATCACGCCGGAGCCCAGCGAGCCCTCCACCCGGTCGCGCGGCGCGCCCAGGCCGAACATCTCCCAGAACGGGTCCGCCTGCTGGCGCACCAGCCGCTTGGACGAGATGTTCACCACCGCCGGCGCGGCCTTCTTCACCACCGGCGCGAACGAGGCCTTCACCGTCAGGGCGTCGCCCGGCGCGGCCCGCGTCGGTTGAGCCAGGGGCGGCGGCGGGCCGCCGGCGTTCTGGGCGTTCGAGCGGGCGGCGGGATCGGTGCAGGCGGCCACCAGGGCCAGGGCCGGGATCACGAGGACGCGGTGCGCGCGCATGGACTCTCCGAATTCAGACAGGCAGGCGAATCTGCCGAGTTTTCAGGCGCAAAGATGGCGAAGCTTCAACCGCGCCGCCTACCGGCGACGAGCGGCAGGCCGAGGGCCGTCAGCCCCGCCCCGATCAACAGCGTCAGGCCGAGCCACCCGGTTCCCATGCCGAGCGTCTGGGCGAAGATCTGGGTGAACACCACCGGCGCCACGAAGGTCGCGACCGAGGTCATGGCCCCGCAGGCGCCCTGCAGCCGCCCCTGCTCGTCCTCGCCGACCTTGGCGGTCATCAGGGCCTGTAGGGCCGGCCCCGCCAGGTTGCCGAGCGTCACCAGTCCATAGGCCGCGCAATAGAGCGCCGCCGTCGGCGCGAGGCCGCTGGCCGCGAAGCCCAGCACCTGGAACACCAGCCCCGCGATCAGCACCGGCCGGTCGCCGAACCGCCGGGTCACGCGGCCCGCCAGCCAGCTCTGCACGAAGATGTTGCCCACCGCGGCGACGCTGCAGAACACCCCGAACGCGATCGGGTCCCAGCCGTAGCGATGCAGGGTGTAGAGCACCATCACCGCGTTCATGGCGTGCAGGGCGAACCACAGGAGCTGGAACACCCCGGCCAGCGGCAAGAGGCCCGGCCGCGCCACCAGCAGTCCCACCGCCCCCACCGGATTGGCCTTGGACCAGTCGATCCGCGGCGTGCGGTTCTCCGGCTTCAGGGATTCCGGCAGCACGAACAGGCCATAGACCGCGTTCAGCAGGGTCACCCCCGCCGCGATCCAGAACGGCAGCCGCGGGTCGTGCCCGCCGGCCAGGCCACCGATGGCCGGCCCGATGATGATCCCGCTCCACGCCGCGGCGTTCAGCAGGCCGAAGGTGCCGGCCCGGCTCTCCGGCGGGGTCACGTCGGCCACATAGGCGCTGGCCGCCGCCGGCGTCGCCGTGGTCAGGCCGCAGACCGCCCGCGCCGCGAGCAGCCACCACAGGTCCGGCGCGATGGCGGTGATCACCAGGTCGATCACCAGCCCGAACAGCGAGATCAGGATCACGGGCCTTCGCCCGAATCGGTCGGACAGAAGGCCCAGGAACGGCGCGGCGAAGAACTGGGTCAGCGCCCAGGACGCCTCCAGCCAGCCCACCCAGCGCGCGCCGGACGCGCTGTCATGGTCGGCCAGCTGCTCCACCAGGCGGGGCAGGATCGGAAAGATCATCGATTGCGAGGCGACGTCGAGGGCGACGGTCACCGCGATGAAGGCGAGGCTGGCGCGGGAAGGCCCTTGGGCGGCGCGCTGGGAAAAGGACATGAAAAGCTCTGGAATGGCCGGTCGCACCGGCATGAAGACGAGGCCAGCCCCCAAGAGGCCGGCGGTGGCGACACCTGCACGCGGAGCCCTCGGCCCCGGCGGCGGCGTCAGTTCCTCGTCTTTTCGATCCCTGCCATAGCCAAGCCAGCCTCCGGGATTCCGCGCCCGAACGCAAGGCCCGGTAGAATCGGAACCACGAACCACACGAACCCACACGAACGCGCTTGGCCGGAGAAGGCTGGGCGCCGGCTAGGCCTCAAGGATCGAACACGAAAAGCACGAACGGGTCAGCGGCTCCCCGCGCGAAGCGCTATCCCATCCCCGCCAGGGTCGCCAAGCCTAGCTCCCGTTCGTGTGGTTCGTGTGGTTCGTGGTTCCATTTCTTAGACCGCTTCCGCAGCATCGAGGCCGGAGGCAAAGGTCCACGAACCACACGAACCACACGAACAGTTTGCCTGAGGCTCAGCAGGTCCCTTGAAGGCGCGCTCCGCGCGCGGTCAGCCAAGCTCGGTCGCGCCGCCGAACGTTCGTGTTTTTCGTGGTCCAGCCGAAGGTGGTCCTAGGCCGCACGCCGCGCCCACAGGCCGATCAGCAGCGCGCACCCCATCAGCGCCCCGCCGCAGATCAGCGCCAGGCCCGCCCCGCCCGGCGCGTTCGGCGTCGAGACCGACCACGCATAGACCTGGGTGAAGATCAGCGGCCCGGCCATGGTCGCGATCGCCGCCTGGCTGGACAGCGCCCCCTGCAGCCGCCCCTGCTCCTCGGGGCCTACCCTGCTCGTGCACAGCGCCTGCAGGGCCGCGCCGAACATGTTGCCCAGGCACAGCGCCACCGAGGCCAGGCAGAAGCCCAGGCCGGTCGATGAAGATCCGCCGCCGATCAAGCCCACGCCGCTCAGCGCCGTCCCCAGGAACATGGTCCGCCAAGGTCCGATGGTGGTGGCCAGGCGCGGCGCGATCACCGCCTGGACCAGCATGTTGCCGGCCGAGAAGAACATCAGCAGCAGCCCCACGTCCCGCGTGGTCCATCCGTAGCGATAGGCCGTGTAGAGCACGAAGATGTTGTTGGCCGTCTGGGCGGCGAACTGCATCAGGAACGAGGTCCCGGCCAGCCCCGCCAGCGCCTTGTCGCGCAGCAGGATGCCGTAGGACGTCACCGGGATGGCCGAACGCCAGCTGACCGCCCCGCGCCGTTCGCGCGGCAGGGACTCCGGCAGGATGAAGACCCCGTAGATCGCCCCGCCCAGGGCCACCGCCGAGGCCAGCCAGAACGGCGCCCGCGGATCGATCGCCCCCAGCATGCCGCCCAGCGCCGGCCCCAGGATCATGCCGGCCCCGAAGGTCGCGGAGAACAGGCCGAACCTCTGGGCGCGTTTCTCCGGCGGGGTGATGTCGGCGATATAGGCGGCCGCGGTCGCGTTGCTGGCGGCGGTCACGCCGGAGATCGCCCGGCCCAGGAACAGCCAGCCCAGGGTCGGCGCCAGCGCCATCACCGCCAGGTCGGCCGAAAAACCGAAAGCCGAGATCAGGATCACCGGCCGGCGCCCGAACCGGTCGGACAGCACGCCCAGCACCGGCGCGGCCAGGAAGTTCATCGCCGCCCAGATCGCCGCGATCACCCCGACCGCGCGGGCGGCGTCGCCCGAGCTTCCGCCGGACAGTTCGAGAATCAGCCGCGGCAGAAGCGGCAGGATCAGGCCGAAGGACAGGGCGTCGAAGGCCACCGACGCCAGGATGAAGCCCAGCGCCGCGCGGCGGGGCTCGCTCGGCGGATCGGCGGCGGCCTCCGCCAAGCGCCCCTACTCCGCCGGCGCCGTCGCGGCCACGGGCGGGGCGTGCCCCACCCTGACCGCCAGCAGGAAGGCGCAGACCAGCAGGCTGGACGCGACATAGATCGGCAGGCCCGGCAGGTGCAGGGTCGCGTCGTGGCGGACCGCCCAGGCGAAGGTCTCTCCGAACACCACCGGCCCGATGATCGAGGCGATGCCCTGCAGGCTCTGGTTCGCGCCCTGCAGCTGACCCTGCTCCTGCGGGCCCACGCGGCGGGTCATCAGCCCCTGCAGGCCGGGCTGCAGGAAATTGACCAGGGCGAAGACCGGGGCCGCCGCCACATAGGCCCAGCCGGTCGGGGCGAAGCCGTAGAGGGCGAAGCCCGCCGCCCCGCCCGCGGCGCCGAGCAGCAGCGCGCCGCGCTCGCCGATGCGCGCCACCACCGGCCCGACCAGCAGGGTCTGGACCAGCATGCCGAGGATGCCGGTGGCCATCAGGGTCAGGCCCACCAGGTCGGTGCCCCAGTGATAGCGGTAGCCGGCATAGAGCACGAAGATCGAGGGCAGCACGGTGTGGGCGAGCTGGAACAGGAAGCCGGTCGTCGCCAGGCCCAGCAGGCCGCCCTCGTGCGCCTTCAGGAAGCCCAGCGAACCCACCGGATTGGCCCGCTTCCAGTTGAATGCGGTGAGCCGGCGCTCCGGCGGCAGGGATTCCGGCAGGATCAGCAGGCCATAGACCCAGTTGATCGCCGTCAGCGCCGCCGCCACCAGGAACGGCACGCGCAAGGCGAAGTCGCCCAGATACTGGTGGACGAAGGGGCCGGCCAGGAAGCCGCCCATCACCGGCCCGAACAGGAAGCCGAAGCTGAAGGCCGAGCCCATCAGGCCGAAGGTCTTGGCCCGTTCCTGTGGCGGGGTCACGTCGGCCACATAGGCGTTGGCGGTCGAGAAGCTGGCCGCCGTCATGCCGTTGATCACCCGGCCGATGAACAGCCAGGCCAGCGTCGGAGCGAAGGCCATGAACAGGAAGTCGACCGCCAGCCCGCCGAACGAGATCAACAGCACCGGCCGCCGGCCGATCCGGTCCGACAGCATGCCCAGGACCGGCCCGCAGAAGAACTGCATCACTCCCCAGGTCACCGCGAAGACCACGTTGATCTCCGAGGCCGAGGCGGTGTCGCCGCCGGCGAGCTGCTTGATCAGGTTGGGCAGCACCGGGATCATGATCCCGAACGAGATCGCGTTCATCGCCGCCGAGGCGAAGATGAACCCGAAGGCGGCCTTGCGGCCCGGCGAAGCGGTCTTGGTCTCGGACATCGGAAATCCCGTCTCAGGCCGCCGCTTGCGCCGGCGTCTTGAAGTGGGCCATGGCGGCGGCCGCCAAGGCAAGGGCGCCGGCGTGCAGGCCGGCGGCGAGGAGGAAGGCGGCGCCCGGAACGTCCGGGTGGCCGGGCTGGTGGAACCAGGCATAGGCGTAGCCGAACATCAGTGGCCCGATGATGCCCGACAGCCCGATCAGGCTGGCGTTGGCGCCCTGCAGGCGGCCTGTCTCTTATACACATCTCCGAGCCCACGAGACAAGAGGCAATCTCGT
>CAMFHW010000249.1 GCA_945952175.1 uncultured Phenylobacterium sp.
CGACCGAACCGCTCAGCGAAACCTATGTGCGGCTCGACGCCTCCAAGGGC
This sequence comes from uncultured Phenylobacterium sp., assembly GCA_945952175.1. Taxonomy (GTDB): domain Bacteria; phylum Pseudomonadota; class Alphaproteobacteria; order Caulobacterales; family Caulobacteraceae; genus Phenylobacterium. Next base: position 51 of record CAMFHW010000249.1, read on the forward strand.
ATGGACGCCCCCGCGCCGGCGCGGATCGAGATGCGCATGCATGGCGACGCCGCCTCGGGCTTCCGCCAGAGCGCCGCGGCCCTGCCGCGCGCCGACCTGGAGCGCGCCCTGCGCCAGGGCGTCTCGCGCTCCTACGGCTGGCTGACGGTGGACAAGGTCGAGCTGGTCGACGACGTGCCGCACGACGCCTTCACGGTGATCATGACCGGCCAGGCCGACATCGACTGGCGCAAGAACGCCGACCTGGGCATGCGCGAGTTCAAGCTGCCGACCGGCGGCTCGCAGGCGGCCCCCTTCGCCACGCGCGATCCGGGCCCTGACCATGATGCGCCCTATGCCGTGACCTTCCCCTATTTCGTCCGCTCGATCACCGAGGTGGTGCTGCCGAACAGCGGGACGGGATTTCAGACGCGGGGGCCGAACGACACCCAGGTGGTCGGCGGCTACGAGCTGAAGCGCACCTCGGGCATCGAGGGCGGCGTGGCCCGTTTCATGAGCCAGGGCCGCGCCGTCACGCGCGAGGTCAGCGCCTCGGAGGCCGAGGCCGCCAACCGCACCATGCGCCGGATGACGGCTGACGAAAGCCTGGTCCGGGCGCCGTCCTGAACCCAGTCTGCGCCCACCGTCTGGGCGCTCGCGTAACAGACTATCGAGTTTACCCTTTTGGCGGGTTGAACATCGTCGGGGACTCGACCATGTTCCGCCAGCCGAAGGACTGGATGTGGGCATGATCAAGTCGGAACTCATCGCCAAGCTCGCCGAAGAGAATCCGCACCTGACCCAACGCGATATCGAGCGCGTGGTCGGGGTGATCCTTGAGCGCATGATCGAAGCTCTCGAGCAGGGCGGCCGCGTGGAGCTGCGCGGCTTCGGGGCCCTGTCGGTGCGCTCGCGCGACGCGCGGGCCGGCCGCAACCCGCGCACCGGCGAGGCCGTCGAGGTCCGCGCCAAGCACGTGCCCTTCTTCAAGAGCGGCAAGGAGCTGCGCGAGCGGCTCAACGCCGACGAGTAGCACGGCCAGTTGACGCCAAGGTAACCCTGTGACGATCCTCAAGGTCGTAAGACTTGGGAGGTAGCATGGGTGTGTTCAGCGAATTCCGCGAGTTCATCGCGCGGGGCAACGTGGTCGACCTGGCCGTCGGCGTGATCGTCGGGGCCGCGTTCAACGACATCGTCAAGAGCCTGGTGGACCAGGTCATCATGCCGCCGATCGGCCTGATGCTGAACGGCGTCGACTTCTCGCAGATGAAGATCGTGCTGAAGGCGGCCGATGCGGCGACCAAGACCGCCGAGGTGGCCATCCAGTACGGCGCCTTCTTCAACAGCGTGATCAAGTTCGTGATCGTCGCCTGGGTGGTGTTCCTGCTGGTCAAGGGCGTGAACACCCTGCGCCGCCAGCAGGAGGAAGCGCCCGCGCCGGCCGCTCCGCCCGCCCCGACGCCCGATCAGGCCCTGCTCACCGAGATCCGCGACCTGCTGAAGGCCCGCGGCTAAGGCTGCGGCCCTTGCGGAACGGGGCATGGGCGCCCTAATCCCCACCCATGCCCGTCACCGCCAAGATCTGCGGACTGTCGACCCCCGAGACCGTGCGCGCGGCGCTCGACGGCGGGGCGAGCCATCTCGGCTTCATGTTCTTCGCCAGGAGCCCGCGCAACGTGACGCCCGAGGCGGCCGAGCGACTGGCCGCCCCGGCGCGGCCGCGCAACGTCAAGATCTGCGCCGTGACCGTCGATCCCGACGACGCCTTCGTCGACGGGCTGATGGCGACCCTGCGGCCCGACTTCATCCAGCTGCACGGCAAGGAGACGCCGTCCCGCGCGCGCCAGGTGCGCGAGCGCAGCGGCGCGGGCGTCATCAAGGCCCTGTCCGTCTCCGACGCCTCCGACCTCGCCGCCGCGGCCGCCTATGAGCCCGTGGTCGACCACCTGATGTTCGACGCCAAGGCCCCCCAGGGCCTCGACCGGCCCGGCGGGACGGGGGCCAGCTTCGACTGGACCCTGATGTCTGGACGCCGCTTCCAGCGGCCGTGGTTCCTGGCCGGCGGCCTCGATCCGTGGAACGTCGCCGACGCCGTTCGCCAGTCCGGCGCGCCCATGGCGGACGTTTCCTCTGGCGTGGAGCGCGGTCCCGGACTAAAGGACCCGGCCTTGATCACGGCGTTCCTCGACGCTGTCCGCCGCGCCTGAGCCCCCCGCGTGAACATCGAAACCAAGCCCAACGACTACTCGGCCTATCCCGACGCCTCCGGGCGGTTCGGCGACTATGGCGGCCGCTATGTCCCCGAAACCCTGATGCCGCTGGTGCACGAGCTGGACGCCGCCTATCGCGCGGCCAAGGCGGACGAGGGCTTCAAGGCCGAGATGGCCGGGCTGATGACCCACTATGTGGGCCGCCCGAGCCCGCTCTATTTCGCCGAGCGGCTGACGGCCCATTTCGGCGGGGCGAAGATCTATTTGAAGCGCGAGGAGCTGAATCACACCGGCTCCCACAAGATCAACAACTGCATCGGCCAGATCCTGCTCGCCCGGCGCATGGGCAAGACCCGGATCATCGCCGAGACCGGCGCCGGCCAGCACGGGGTCGCCACCGCCACGGTCTGCGCCCGCTACGGCCTGCCTTGCGTGGTCTATATGGGCGCGGTCGACGTCGAGCGGCAGAAGCCCAACGTGTTCCGCATGAACCTGCTGGGCGCGAAGGTGGAGCCGGTGACGTCCGGCTCGGCCACGCTCAAGGACGCGATGAACGAAGCCCTGCGCGACTGGGTCACCAACGTCCACGACACCTACTACCTGATCGGCACGGCCGCCGGCATGCACCCCTATCCGGAGATGGTCCGCGACTTCCAGTCGACCATCGGCCGCGAGGTGAAGGCCCAGGTGCTGGAGGCCGAGGGCCGCCTGCCCGACGCCGTCGTCGCCTGTGTGGGCGGCGGCTCGAACGCCATCGGCATCTTCCACCCCTTCCTCAACGACGAGGGCGTGAAGCTCATCGGGGTCGAGGCCGCCGGCGAAGGCATGGAGACCGGACGCCATGCCGCCGCGATCAACGGCGGCCGCCCGGGCGTCCTGCACGGCAACATGACCTACCTGCTGCAGGACGCGAACGGCCAGATCGAGGAGGCCCATTCGATCTCGGCCGGCCTCGACTATCCCGGCATCGGGCCGGAGCATTCCTGGCTGCATGATGTGGGCCGGGCGACCTATCTCACCGCCACCGACCTGGAATCCCTGGAGGCCTTCAAGCTCCTGGCCGAGCTCGAGGGCATCCTGCCGGCGATCGAATCCGCCCACGCCATCGCCCGCCTGGGCGACGTGGCCCGCGAGGTCGGCAAGGACGGGATCGTGGTGCTCAACCTCTCCGGCCGCGGCGACAAGGACGTCGCCACCGTGGCCGCGCACCTGGGACGCCAGATTTGAGCAAGGCCCGCATCGACGCCCGTTTCGCGGCCCTGCAGGCTGAAGGCCGCGCCGCCTTCGTGACTTATGTGATGTCCGGCGACCCGGACTACGCGACCTCGCTGGAGATCCTGAAGGGCCTGCCCGCCGCCGGCGCCGACCTGATCGAGATCGGTTATCCCTTCTCCGATCCCATGGCCGAGGGCCCGCCGATCCAGCGCGCCGCCCAGCGCGCGCTTGGCAAGGGCATGACGCTGGCCAAGACCCTGCAGATGGTCGCCGAGTTCCGGCAGGGCGACGCGGAGACCCCGATCATCCTGATGGGCTATGCCAATCCGCTGATCGGCTGGGGCTTCGAGGCCTTCGCCCGTGACGCGGCCAAGGCCGGGATCGACGGCCTGATCGTGGTCGACATCCCGCCGGAGGAGGCCGATCCCCTGGCCGACGCCCTCGACGCCGAGGGCCTGTCCCTGATCCGTCTCGCCACCCCCACCACCGACGACAAGCGCCTGCCGGTCGTGGTCCGCCGCACCTCGGGCTTCGTCTACTACGTCTCGGTCGCCGGGGTGACCGGGGTGAAGGAGGCCGACGAGGCCGCACTCGCCCCCCACGTCCTCCGCGTCCGCGCCTCCTCGGTCCTGCCGGTGGCGGTCGGCTTCGGCATCCGCACCCCCGAGCGCGCCGCCGCGATCGCCCGCGTGGCCGACGGCGTGGTGGTCGGCTCGGCCTTCGTCGACGAGGTCGCCGACGCCTTGGCAATGAACGAAAGCGTGACCGCGCGGGTTCTTTCCAAAGTCGAATCCTTGGCTAAGGCTGTGCGCTCCGCGCGAGTCGAAAGCCTCACGGTGTAACTGCCCCATGGCGATGGCTGAACAGCGAAACGACCCCCCCGGCAAGCCGACCACCCCCCAGGCCCCGCGTCAGCGCGGCGGATGGCTGGCCAAGATCGCGCCCGGCGTGCGCAACCTCGTCCAGAAGCGGGAGACCCCCGAGAACCTCTGGGTGAAATGCCCCGACACCGGGGAGATGCTCTACCGGCCCGACCTCGAGGCCGCGCTGTGGGTGACGCCCTCGGGCAGCCACATGCGTATCGGGGCGGCCCAGCGCCTGCGCTACACCTTCGACAACGGCGAGTACGAGAAGATCTCCTCGCCGCACGTGGTCGAGGACCCGCTGAAGTTCCCGGACGACAAGCCCTATGGCGAGCGCCTGAAGGCGGCCCGCAAGGCGACCGGCGAGCAGGATTCGATGGTCATCGCCTACGGCAAGATCCAGGGCGAGCCCTGCGTCGTCGTGGTCCAGGACTTCTTCTTCATGGGCGGCTCGCTCGGCATGGCCGCCGGCGAGACCTTCATCAAGGCGGCCCAGGAGGCCGTGAAGCGCAAGGTCCCGTTCGTGATCTTCACCGCTTCCGGCGGCGCGCGGATGCAGGAAGGCACGCTCAGCCTGATGCAGATGGCGCGCACGACCCTGGCCCTGAACGAGGTCAAGGACGCCGGCCTGCCCTATATCGTGGTGATGACCGACCCGACCTCGGGCGGGGTCTCGGCCTCCTACGCCATGCTGGGCGACATCCACCTGGCCGAGCCGAACGCCATGATCGCCTTCTCCGGCCGTCGGGTGATCGAGCAGACCATCCGCGAGGTCCTGCCGCCGGGCTTCCAGCGCGCCGAGTTCCTGGTGGAGCGCGGCATGGTCGACCGCGTCGTCACCCGCGCCGAGTTGCCCAAGGTGCTGGCCTCGATCCTCAAGACCCTGATGATGGGACGCGCGCGTTCGAAAGCCGCTTAGGCCTTAACGGAACTCCTGCCGATGTATGACCCGATCCGCGCCTCCGACGCGGTGATCCAGCGTCTGCGGGCCAACCATCCCTCCTTGATCGACCTGACCACCGGCCGCGTGGAGCGGCTGCTGGCGGCCCTCGGCCACCCCGAGAAGCGCTTGCCGCCGGTGATCCACGTGGCCGGCACAAACGGCAAGGGCTCGACCGTCGCCTATCTGCGCGCCATCGCCGAGGCGGCTGGGCTGAAGGTCCACGCCATCACCTCGCCGCACCTGGTGCGCTTCGCCGAGCGCATCCGCGTCGCCGGGACCCTGATCAGCGACGAGAAGCTCGCCGAGCTTACCGACCGGCTGGAGACCGCCAACGCCGGCAAGCCGATCAGCTTCTTCGAGATCACCACCGTGCTGGCCTTCGAGGCCTTCGCCGAGGTTCCGGCGGACCTCTGCATCGTCGAGGTGGGCCTGGGCGGCCGCTTCGACGCCACCAACATCTTCGACGCGCCGGCCGTCAGCGTGATCACGCCGGTCGACTACGACCACCTGGAGATGCTGGGGCCGGAACTATCCAAGATCGCCTGGGAGAAGGCCGGGATCATCAAGGCCGGCCGGCCTGTGGTGGTCGCGCGCCAGATGGAGGAGGGCGAGGCCGTCATCCTCGACGAGGCCGAAAAGCTCGACGCGCCGCTGACCCTGATGGGCCGCGACTTCGACGCCTGGGAAGAGCGCGGCCGCCTGATGGTCCAGCTCGGCGACCGCCTGTTCGACCTGCCTGCGCCCAGCCTGTTCGGCGGCTACCAGTTCGCCAACGCCGGCCTGGCCGTCGCCGCGATCCTGGCGCTCGGCGATCCGCGCATCGACGAGGCCGCGCTCGCCAAGGGCGTATCCTCCGCCGTCTGGCCGGCGCGGTTCCAGCGCCTGACCGCCGGGCCGATGGCCGAGCTCGCCGGCGCGCGGGGTTCAGACCTCTGGCTGGACGGCGGGCACAATCCACATGCCGGCCGCGCGCTCGCCGAGACCGCCGGCCGGCTCGTCGCGCGTGATCCGCGTCCGCTGGTGCTGGTCAGCGCGATGTTCGCCCGCAAGGACGCGGAGGGCTTCTTCGCGCCCTTCGCCGAGCTGAACCCTCGGGTGATCGCCACCACCTTCGATTCGCCCAACGCCGCGCCGGCGCGCGACATCGCCGCGGCTGCGAAGGCGGCGGGGCTTCGGGTCGAACTTGCGGAAGATGTCGCCGAGGGGGTCCGCCTCGCCCTGATCGGCGAGGGGCCCGCGCCACATGTGCTGATCTGTGGCGGTCTGCACTTCGCCGGCGAGGTCCTGGCCATGAGCCCGGACACCTGGCCGACCTGAA
>CAMFHW010000250.1 GCA_945952175.1 uncultured Phenylobacterium sp.
CCCCGGGGTTGGTCAGCTGGTACGGCTGGTCGCCACCGCCGGCCAGGAAGCCGAACACGAACGCCACCCCCGCCTGGGTGCTGGAGGCGAGGCCGTCGACGGCCGTGCCGACCCCCGCCAGGCCCGCGCGCAGGGCCGGCACGCCGAACAGGGCGAGCACGAGCAGGCCCTGCAGGATCAGCGCCCCGATCGTCAGCTTCCAGGGGAAGCGCTTGCGGTCTTCGGAAAACGCCCAGCAGGCCAGGATGATGAGCGCGAGGCCCACGAAACTCTGAGCGTTTTCCGGTCGGAACATTCTGATCTTGGCCCCCGCGGTGACTCACGAATGTCCCGCCTTATCGGCCACTTGACTATGAAGCCGGTCGAAAGCGCAAGCGACGCGCGGTCGCGTCAGCCGATCAGCAGGCGACGCACCAGATCGGCCGTGCTGGAGACCCCGAACTTCCTCAGGAGCCGCGTACGGTAGATGTCGACCGTCCTTGGACTGATGCCGAGGCGCAGGGCGGCCTCCTTGGCGGTTCGGCCATCGGCGAACTGGGCGGCGACGTCGCGCTCCCGCCCCGTGAGCGCCGCGCCAGAGGCGTTGCGCGCCGCCATGGCGCCGGGGAGTTCCGTGAAGACCCACAGCGTGTCGGCGTGGGGATCGTCCGCCCGCAACGCCCGGCCACGGACGTGGACCCAGAAGAGTTCGCCGTCGAGGCGACGCATCACGCGGTCGCTGGCAAAGGTCTCCTGGGTGCGAAGGGCGTGGCCGAAGCGTTCGCCGGCGCCGAGATAGTGCCGCTCGTCCGGATAGAGGTCGGCGAAGCTCCGCCCCACCAGGGCCTCAGGCGCGCTGCGGAACATCGCGGCGAAAGCGCCGTTGCAATCGACGATGATCCGGTCGCGGCCGACCGCCAGTCCCACGGGCGCGGCTCGGAAGGCCATCTCGTAGTCCAGGCCGGTCATGGGGCCTCCGAACACTTAAGCGTCCAACACCTATGGCCTTAGGCGCCTGCGGCGCCTAGCGTTCGCCGCCATGACCGCCAGCGACCTTGTCATCCGCCCCGCCACGCCCGCCGACGCCCCCGCGATCTGGGAGATCATCGGCGCCACGATCCGTGCGGGCGAGACCTACGCCCTGCCGCGCGATCTCTCCGAAGAGGCGGCGCTGGCTTACTGGCTGGCCGATGATCGCGAGACCTTCGTCGCCGAGGCCGCCGGCGAGGTGCTGGGCACCTACTACATTCGAGCCAACCAGGCTGGCGGCGGGGCGCATGTCAGCAATTGCGGCTACATGACCGCCGCCGCGGCCACTGGGCGCGGCGTCGCCCGCGCCATGTGCGCCCACTCGCTGGACCACGCCCGCGCCCGCGGCTTCCGCGCCATGCAGTTCAATTTCGTGGTGAGCACCAACACCCGCGCGGTGCAGCTTTGGCAGACCATGGGCTTCGAGATCGTGGGCCGCCTTCCCCGCGCTTTCGACCATCCAAGCCGAGGCTTCGTCGACGCCCTGGTGTTGTACCGGGACCTCTGACGCTCGAGCGCGGAAAAGCCGAAAGCATCTCTTGACTCCAATTTGATTGTGTACAATTTAATAGCTCACAATCATGAAACGGAGAGACCTCATGTCCGCCCTCTATTCCACCGAAGCCCGCGCCGTCGGCGGCCGCGCCGGCCATGTCGAAACCCCGGACGGCCTGCTGTCGGTCGACCTCGCCTTGCCGAAGGAAATGGGCGGCCGTGGCGGCGCCACGAACCCCGAGCAACTGTTCGCGGCCGGCTACGCCGCCTGCTTCGAGAACGCCGTCCGCTTCATCGCCGGCCAGCAGAAGATCCCGCTGAAAGGCGCGGCGGTGACCGCCCATGTCTCCCTGCACCCTCGCGCCGAGGGCGGGTTCCAGCTCGGCGTCAGCCTCGAGGCCGAGACCCAAGGGCTCGATCAAGCGGCGGCCGAGGCCCTGGTGGCGGCCGCGCACCAAGTGTGCCCCTATTCGAACGCCACCCGCGGCAATATCGATGTCGGGATCACCGTAAAGGCCGCATGAGTCGAACCGACCCCGACCTGAAGACTCAGACCTCGGCCGCGCCCGACGCGGCCGAGTTTCTGCGGCTGGACAACCAGCTCTGCTTCGCCCTCTACGCGGCGAGCGGGCTGGTGACCCGCGCCTATCGACCGATCCTGGAGCCGCTGGGCCTGACCTATCCGCAGTACCTGGTGATGCTGGTGCTGTGGGAACGGACCCCGCGCACGGTTAGCGAACTGGGCGAGGCGCTCAACCTGGATTCCGGCACCCTCACCCCGCTGCTGAAACGCATGGAGGCGGCGGGGCTGGTCAACCGCGGCCGAGATCCGGCCGACGAGCGGCGGGTGCTGGTGACCCTCACCCAGGCGGGCGCCGCGCTGAAGGAACCCGCCAAGGGCGTACCGGCCGCCCTGGCCTGCGGTATGGCCATGTCGCCGGAGGAGCTGACCGACCTGCGCGCCACGCTGCAGGACTTCGCCCGCCGATTGAAGGGCGTCGCCGACGAAGGGGATTCTTACTCGCGCCCTGCTTGAAGCTGAGCAGGATTAAGTCCGGTTCGTATCAGATGTGACACTTTTCGGTTGTCGAACCCGACTTTTTGACCGAACCATTTCATTAACGCCGCAGTAATCAGTTTGCTGCGGCCAAGCTTGAAGTGGGGAGTTCACTATGAAGTTTGGCGTTGTTTCCGTCCGCGCGATGGTCGCGGCGGCGGTGCTGGCGGGTGCGTCCCAGGCGCATGCGGCGAACATCATCCTCAACGACGTGGGCGGCGCCGCGTCCGGCACCGCGGCCGGCGACGGCTTCAAGGCGGCGGCGGCCTTCTGGAGCCACATGCTGACCAACGACGTCACCATCAACCTGAACGTCGGCTTCAGCTCGCTCGATCCGGGCGTGCTCGGCCAGACCAGCTCCACTTTCGACGCCCACGGCGCGCAATTCGTCGAAGCCCGCATCAAGGCGCTGGGGACCACGTCGCTCGACGCCCAGGTGGCGAGCAACCTGCCCAAGCTCGACGGGACGGGTGCGCTGAAGGTCATCACCTCAGGCTACGCCGATCCGGCCGCCCAGACGGGCATCGACACCAGCTACCAGATCTTCGACGCGGACGGCTCGACGAACAACAAGCTGATCGGCATGACCACGGCCAACGGCAAGGCGCTGGGCTATGCCTACGATCCGACCATGGTCGACGGGCAGGTGCAGTTCTCCAGCAACTTCGCCTTCGACTTCGATCCGACCGACGGCATCACGCCCGGCACGATCGACTTCATCGGCGTCGCCACCCACGAGATCGGCCACGCGCTGGGCTTCGTCAGCGGGGTCGACGACTACGACTATCTGGGCGGCCCCAATGGCCCGCTGGCCGCCGACTTCAAGGACTTCAGCTTCCAGGACGACTGGTGGGGCGAGACGCTCGACCTGTTCCGCTACAGCGCCAATTCCAACGGCTTCGACGGCGGCGGACCGAAGCTCGACTGGTCGGTGGGCACCAATTCCTACTTCTCGATCGACAGCGGCGCCTCGGCGTTCATGAACGGCTATTTCTCGACCGGGACCTTCAACGGCGACGGGAACCAGGCCTCGCACTGGCTGGACAACAAGTATTTCAAGGGCGCGCCGGGCTGCCCGACCCACTCCACCGCGCTAGGCATCATGGATCCGACCTTCTCCTATTGCGAAGGCGGGATCGTCACTGGCCTGGACCTGGCGGCCTTCGACGCGATCGGCTGGAACACCCGCATCGACGCGCTGGCGCGGCCGGACATCAAGTACACCACGGCCGATATCTACCGGCTGGCCAACGTGCCGGAACCGGCCACCTGGGGCCTGATGCTCGCGGGTTTCGGCCTGGCGGGCGTGTCGCTGCGCCGCCGGCGCGGAGTTGTGGCCGCCTAAGCCGCCTCCAGGAGCGCCATCGTCCCCTGACCGCCGTCGGCGCAGATGGAGACGATGGCCTTCGCGCCCTTGCCGCGTGAGGCCAGCTCCTTGACCGCCTGGCTGAGGATGCGTGCGCCGGTCGCGCCAAACGGATGGCCGAGCGCCACGCTGCCGCCGCTCGGATTGACCCGCTCGGTCGGGAACGGGCCGAGGTCGGCCTCGACGCCGGCCTTGGCCTTGCGGAATTCAGGGCTCTGCCAGGCCAGCAAATGCGAGATCAACTGGGCGGCGAAGGCCTCGTGGATATCCCAGAGATCGATGTCGGCATAGCGCAGGCCGTTTCGGGCCAGGAGACGCGGCACGCCATAGGCCGGGGCCATCAGCAGGCCCTCGTGGCGCAGGTCGATCGAGGTGACCTCGTAGTCGATCAGGCGCACGCGCGGCGCCCCGGGCGGCAAACGATCCAGTCCCTTGGCGGAGGCGACCCAGATGGCGGCGGCGCCGTCGGTGAGCGGCGAGGAATTGCCGGCGGTCAACGTGCCGTGGCCGCTGGTGCGATCGAAGGCCGGCGGCAGGCGGGCGAGCTTCTCCATCGAAGTGTCGGGCCGCGGGAGGTTGTCGCGCCGGACCTCGCCCAGCGGGATCACCAGGTCGTCGAAGAAGCCGCTGTTCCAGGCGGCCACCGCGGTCTGATGGCTGGCGAGCGCGACCCTGTCCTGCGCCTCGCGGCCGATCGACCACTGCTTGGCGGTGATCTCGGTGTGCTCGCCCATGCTCATACCCGTGGTGCGGTTGGCGACGCGCGGGATGAACAGGGACAAGGGCTTGAAGCCGCCGAGCGCGGCGATCCGCTGGCCGAAGGTGTGGGCCTGGAGGAAACGGCGCAGGCCGTCCGAGAGGCCCTGGCTCAGGCCGATCTGCACCCGGCTCATCGCCTCGACGCCGCCGACGAGGGCGAGGTCGCGGCCCCGGCCATCGATCATGCCGGCCGCCTCGAAGACGCCGACCATGCTGGTCGAGCAGGCCATGACCGTGGCGTAGGCCGGGATGGTCGGGTCGAGCCCGGCGTCGAGCAGCACCTCACGGGCGATATTGCTCCAGGTCAGGTTGGGGATGACCGTGCCCCAGACTGCGAAATCCGGTTTGGCCCCGCCGAGCTTGGCGACCATGGCCTGGGCGACCGGCACGGAAAGGCCGATCGCGTCATAGCCCGCGAAGACGCCGTCGGCCTTCACGAACGGCGTGCGAACGCCCGCCGCGAGCCAGATGTCCGGCCTGTCGACCATTCGCCCCTCCGTCATCGGGGAACCGCGGTCACTCCGCCGCGACGAACCCCTTCCAGGTGTTCATATAGTCCACGAAGGCCGGGCCGAGCCCCTCGGCGCGCAGGTGCTCGCGGGTGACCGGCAGGGCGATCGGGGTGAAGGCCGGATCGGCCTCGACCTTGCGCGGATAGTCGTGGTGCAGGATGGCCGCGCGGCCCACCACGGCGAAGTCGGCTCCGGCGTCGAGCACCTTGCGCGCATCCTCGGCGGTCAGGATCTTGCCGGCCACGCCCAGGCGGCAGGCGCCGCGGTCGAGCTCGGTGAAGTAGGACATCAGCGGCCGCCCGTGGAACGCCTCCTCGACCGGCGCCTTGAAGACGTCCCAAAGCGACATGTCGAGATAGTCGAGCTTGCCCTCGCGCATCAGCTGCTGGGCCAGCTCGCGGATGTCGGCGAGGCTGAGGCCGAAGCGCTCCGGCGACAGGCGCAGGCCGAGGTTGAAGTCGCGCCGGCAGCGGGCGCGGATGCCGTCGATGATCTCGCGCACGATACGGGCGCGGTTCTCCAGCGAGCCGCCGTAGGAGTCGGTGCGCTGGTTGATCTCGGCGCTGAGGAACTGACAGAGGATGTAGCCGTGGGCGCCGTGGATCTCGACCCCGTCGAAGCCGGCCTGCTCGGCGCGGACGGCGGCGGCGATGAAGTCCTCGCGCAACTGGACCACCTCGGGCAGCGACAGGCCGCGGGCGCCAGTCTCGGCGTTGTCGGAGGGGCAGACCGGATCCGCGCCGATCAGGTCCTTGGGCGAACGCATGCCGGCGTGGTGCAGCTGGATGACCGCCACCGACCCCGCATCCTTGATCGCCTTGGCCAGGCGCGTGAGGCCCGGCAGGTGCTTGTCGGCGAACACGCCGAGCTGGCCCGGGAAGCCCTGGCCCACCGCCTGGACGTGGGCGGCGCAGGTCATGGTGACCCCGAAGCCGCCCTGGGCGCGCAGGGTCAGCCAGCGGAACTCGTCGTCGGAGAGGACGCCGTCCGGGTGGCTCTGCAGGTTGGTCAGCGGGGCCAGCATGAAGCGGTTCTTCATGGCGGGGCCGCGGGTGAAGGTCAGAGGCGCAAAGAGATCGGTCATGGTTCCCCCCGGATAGCAGACAGGCGCGCCGCGGCAAGGCGGCGCGCCTGATCAGGTTTGGGCGCGAGGCGCGTTTGGCAAGGGGTCAGCGGCCGACCACGGCCAGACCTTCCGCCTTGCCGCGCGCGGTGGACATCAAATCTGGCCGCGGCAATCGTGATTGACGCAGTGGCGGTTCGCGCGAACCGCCCCATATGGACCCCATGACGCCGCTCTCCGTCCTCGACCTGTCGCCCATCCTGCAGGGCTCCGACGCCTCGCAGTCGTTCAAGAACAGCCTGGACC
>CAMFHW010000251.1 GCA_945952175.1 uncultured Phenylobacterium sp.
TTCTCGTCGCGGGTCAGGGCGTGGCGCGCGAATACGCGGGCGAGGTCCGGACGAATGGCCGCGAGGTCGATCTCGGCGGCGGAGTCGACATGGTCGCCATGATCGCCCGGCTCGACGAAGGCAAGCGGGGCGCCGTCCTCGACCACATCGCCCACGGCGCGCGCCAAGCCGCGCACGACGCCCGCCGTGGGCGCGACCACGACGTGCTGCATCTTCATCGCTTCCAGCACGGCCACGGCCTGGCCCGCGCGGACGACGTCGCCCTCCCCGACCTCGTAGCCGACCACCGTGGCGCGCAGCGGCGCGGCGATCGCCTCCGTCCCGGGGGGCGCCACAGCGGCCGGACCCGCTGCGGCTGCGACCTGGGCTTCGGCGAGCTGGGGATCGGACGCGGCGATCTCCGCCGCGCGTGCGACGAGGCCGGCCAGATTGGCCTCGATGAAGCCGGTCGTGGCGCGGGCCTCCCGCACCTCCGGACGCTCCATGAGCGCGCGCAGGAGCGACAGATTGCTGACGGGCCCCGCCAACCGGAACTCCGCCGCCGCACGCCCCGCCTTCGCACAGGCCGCGGCGAAGTCGCCGCCCGGGCTGGAAACGACCAGCTTGGCGATGAGGGAATCGAAGGCCGGGTTGGTCCGGTAGCCGCCATAGCCGTAGCCGTCGACCCGTACGCCGGGACCGCTCGGCGGCTCATAGGCCGACACGATCGCCCCCGCCCCACTGGACAGACCGCCATCCGCGGACAAGGCCTCCAGATTGACGCGCAGTTCTATGGCATGGCCGACGGCGGGGGGCGGCCCCGCGGCCAGCCCGAGGTCCGCCAGGGTCTCGCCACCCGCGACGCGGAGCTGAAGCTGAACGAGATCCAGGCCTGTGACGGCTTCCGTGACGGTGTGCTCGACCTGCAGCCGCGGATTAGCCTCGATGAACGTGACGGTATGGCCGTCAGCCGCGTCGAGCAGGAATTCGAAGGTCGCAAGGCCGCGGATCCTGGCCGCCCGCGCCAGGGCCAGGGCGGCGGTCGTGATCCGCGTCCGCACATCCGGCGGCAGGTTCGGAGCTGGCGCGACCTCAACGACCTTTTGGTTGCGCCGTTGGAGCGAGCATTCGCGGTCATGGATGGCGACCACGGCCTCGCCATCGCCCAGCACCTGCACTTCTATATGCCGCGCCTGGCCGATGAACCGCTCCGCGAAAAGCCGGTCGTCACCGAAGGCGGCCCTGGCCTCACGGGCGCAGAGTTCGTAGGCGGAGGTGGGATCTTCACCCACCATCACACGACGCATGCCACGGCCACCGCCGCCTGCGACCGCCTTGATCATTATGTCAGCGCCGGACAACGACGCCTGGAAGGCCTTCACCTCGTCGAGCGTCGCGCCGCCATCAGTCGCTTCGGCCAGAGGCGCATCCAGGCTGGCCGCAAGGTCTCTGGCGCGGGCCTTGTCGCCGAACAGTTCCAGGCTCTCGGGATCCGGCCCGACGAAGGCCAGGCCGACGGCCGCGCAGGCCCGCGCGAAGTCCGCATTCTCGGACAGGAAGCCATAGCCGGGATGGACGGCGTCGCAACCGGCCGCCTTCGCCGCAGCGATCAGCCCTGATGCGTCGAGATAGGCGCGCGGTCCGACACCGGCCAAGGCCACCGCCTCATCGGCCAGCCGCCGATGCAGGGAGGTCGCGTCGTCCTCCGAATAGACCGCGACCGCGACGATCCCCAGTTCACCGGCGGCGCGGGCCACACGGATGGCGATCTCGCCACGATTGGCGATCAGAAGGCGACGAATGGCGGTCATGGCGGCGGTCCCCATCGGGAACTGCGGTCCCGTTGGGCGCCAGTGTGGCGCGGGGCGGGCGGCCAGGACAAGAGGAGGACACACGCGTGGCGCCGCTGCCCGACCCCGGCTAAGCTCGTCCGGTCATGTCGAGCATCAGGGACGTCTCGCGATATGCCGGGGTTTCGGTCGCCACCGTCTCCCGCGCCCTGAGCGCGCCGGAAAAGGTCGCCGAAGACACCCGCGCCCGGGTGCTCGAGGCGGTGCGCGCGGTCGATTACCGCCCCAACATGATGGCGCGGAACTTCCGCAGCCGGCAGGCCTTCGCCATCGTCGTGCTCGCCCCCAACATCGCCAATCCGTTCTTCGCGCGCGTTGTTCGCGGCGTGGAGCAGGTCGCCCAGGAAGCTGGCTATGCCGTGCTGCTGGGCGATACGCGGGATGACCCGGAACGCGAGGCGGAATATCTCAATCTCGTGCAGTCGCGACAAGCCGATGGGGTCATCCAGCTGTCGCCGCGGATCGATCCGGTGGCCCTGCGTCGGCTTTGGAAGGACGAGGCCGCGCCGGCTATCGTCAACGCCTGCGAATGCGTGGATATCGACTTCTGTCCGCGGGTGCGCATCGACAATGTGGCCGCGGGCCGGGCGATGACGGAGCACCTCCTGATGCTGGGCCATCGACGCATCGGCGTCGTGGCGGGGCCTCTGACCAGTCCGCTGACGCGCGATCGCCTCGCCGGCCATCGCCAGGCCTTGCAGGCGGCGGGCGTCACCTATGACGCGAAGCTCACAGGGTTCGGAGACTTCTCGCCGCGGGGCGGCTTCGAGGCCGCCCAGGCGCTAGCCAAGTCGGGGCCCACCGCCCTCTTCTGCTTCAGCGACGAGATGGCCATCGGGGCGGTACGCGCCCTGCGGCTGGCCGGCGCGCGCGTACCGCAGGATGTGTCCGTCGCCGGGTTCGACGATATCGACCTGGCGCGGTTCGCCGAGCCGCCGCTGACGACGATCGCCCAACCGATGGAAGACCTGGGTCGAACGGCGATGGCGGTGTTGCTGGAGATCCTCAGCGGCCGCCAACCGGGCGCCGAGACACGCGTCCTGCCTACTTCGCTCGTGGTCAGGGCCAGTACGGCGCCGCCCGGTGCTTGACCCGCAGCGATCGCGGCGCCACGGTGACGATGTAATCGGTTACATGCGAAGGGAGAGCGCATGGCCTCGAAGACCTTCAGCGGATGGCATGCGCTCGCCCTGGAGACTCGGCGGTGAACGCCCCTCCCCCAGGCTGTGGTTCCACTCCCCAAAGCCCGCCGCGCACGGACCTCCCCCACCAAAACCCGGAAACCTGTGTCCCCGCGCCGGCGCGCGCCCAAGGAGGCTAGATGGCCAAGACCGAGCCCTATGACGTGATCATCGTCGGCTCCGGCGCGGGCGGCGGCATGAGCGCCTATCACCTGACGAAATCGGGCATGAAGGTGCTGATGCTGGAAGCGGGACGCCACTACGACCCGCTGACCGAGACGGCGATGTTCAACATCCCGGCCGAAGCCCCCCTGCGCGGGGTCGGCACGCCGGACAAGCCGTTCGGCTTCTACGACGCCACGGTCGACGGCGGCTGGCAGGTGCCTAACGAGCCTTACACCGTGGCCGAAGGCTCGGAGTTCCTGTGGTGGCGACCGCGCATGCTGGGGGGACGCACCAATCACTGGGGACGCATCTCGCTGCGCTTCGGGCCCTACGACTTCAAGCCCTATAGCCGTGACGGCCTCGGCTACGACTGGCCGATCACCTATGACGAGCTCGCGCCCTGGTATGACAAGGTGGAGAAGCTGATCGGGGTGACCGGCCGCGCCCAGGGCCTGGAAAACACGCCGGATTCGCCGGAGGGCTGCCTGCTGCCGCCACCCCCGCCCCGCGCCTTCGAGGCCTTCCTCTCACGCGGCTTCGAATCGATGGGCATTCCGGTCTCGGCCATGCATGGCGCGGTGCTGACCCAGCCGCTGAACGGCCGCGCCCAATGCATCTTCGCCACGCCCTGTGGCCGCGGCTGCTCGATCCGGGCCAATTTCCAATCGACCACCGTCCTGTTGCCCCCGGCGATGGCGACCGGAAACCTGACCATCCGCACGGACGCTCTGGTCTATCAGGTGGACCTGGACAAGGCCGGCAAGGCGGAGGGCGTGACCTTCGTCGATCGCAAGACGGGCGAGCACCACACGGTCAAGGCCCGCGCAGTGGTCCTGGCGGCCGGATCCGGCGAGACGGCGCGCATTCTATTGAATTCCAAGAGCCCACTGTTCCCCGATGGGATCGGCAACGGTTCGGGCAAGGTCGGCCGCTATCTGATGGACAGCGTCGGCGCGAACGCCGCCGGCCAATTCCCGGCGCTGGAGAACCTGCCGCCCACCAACGACGACGGCATGGGCGTCGAGCACGTCTACGTGCCCTGGTGGGGGTATCAGAAGCAAGCGCGCAAGGAGATGGACTTCCCGCGCGGCTATCACATCGAGATGGGAGGTGGTCGATCCATGCCCGCGATGGGGCTGGCGCGGATCATCGGCGACGACATGACCAGTGTCGGGCCGGCGCTGCGAAGCAAGCTGAGGGGCCGCTTCGGCAGCGTGGTCGGGTTCGCCGGACGCGGCGAGATGATCCCGAACGAAGACTGCTATTGCGAGCTCGACCCCACGGTGAAGGACAAATGGGGCATTCCGGTCCTGCGCTTCCACTGGAAATGGAGCGAGCACGAGACGCGGCAGGCCGCGCACATGGTCAAGACCTTCCTGGAGGTGAGCGATCGGCTGGGCGGGCGCGCCGCGCCGGGGATCGAGACCGATGGCGCCAAGGCGATCTCCAAGGGCGGCGAGATCATCCATGAGGTCGGCACGGCCCGAATGGGTGCGTCCGACAAGGACTCGGTGGTCGACGGCTATGGCCAATCCTGGGCGGTGAAGAACCTTTTCATCACCGACGGCGCGGTGCTGGTGTCCAGCCCGGACAAGAACCCGACCCTCTCCATCCTGGCGCTGAGCTGGCGCTCTAGCGATCACCTGGCCGAACTGGCGCGAAAGGGCGAGCTATGAGCGATCAGCCTTACGTCTCGAAGGTCGATCGGCGCACGGCGCTGATCTGGCTGGGCGCTGTGGGCGTCGTCTCCGCCGCCGATCCCGCCCGGGCAGGCGTCGTGGTTCAGGCGGCAGGGCCGGCCGGCGTGAAGGTTCAGGGCTACGGCACGGATCCGAACCTGTTGCACCCCGTAGTCCCGTGGCCGCGCACCCTGACCAAGGATCAGCTCCAGGCCTGCGCCCATCTGTGCGATTTCATCCTGCCCGCGGAAGGCTCCGCGCCCTCGGCGAGCGCGCTGGGTGTGCCCGACTTCATCGACGAATGGGTGAGCGCGCCCTATCCCGACCAGGTCCGCGACAGACCGCTGTTGATCGAGGGCCTCGCGGCGCTCGACAAGGCGGCCTGGCAGGTCGGGGCCTCGAGCTTTACCGGCGCCACGGCGGCGCAGCGCGAGGTGATCCTCGCCGCCCTGCCCAAGGCCTCGCCCGGCTTCTTCCTGAAATTCCGCGGGCTCGTGGTCGGCGCCTACTACACGACCCACGATGGCTTCAAGGACATCGGCTATGTCGGCAATGTCGCGCGCCTCTCGGACCCGGGGCCATCCCCGGAGGTGAAGGCGCATCTGGAACGCGAACTCAAGAAACTCGGTCTTTAGGGAGGCTGGAAATGAAGGTTCTCGCGCTTAGTCTCGCCATCTCCGCCCTCCTGGGGGCCGAGGCGCTCGCAGCGCCAAAGGCGGCCGCCTTGAACACGCTCACATCCGCGGAAAAGGCGGCGGGCTGGAAGCTGCTGTTCGATGGCAAGACGACCAAGGGCTGGCGGAGCTTCAAGCAGCCGCAGATCGGTCCTGGCTGGAAGGTCGAGAACGGCGTGCTGTTCGACGAGCCCAAGCTCGCCAAGGACATCATCACCACCGGGACCTACGCGAACTTCGAGCTCAGCCTCGACTGGAAGATCGGCAAAGGCGGCAACAGCGGGGTGATGTACCACGTGCTGGAGGAAGGCGACGAAACCTATCAGAGCGGGCCCGAATACCAGCTGCTCGACAATCGTGGCCGCAACGAGCCGCCGTTGGAACAGGCTGGCAGCCTGTTCGCGCTCTACGCGCCGTCAACAGATGCGACCCACCCCGCCGGCGAATGGAACAACGCCCGCATCGTGGTCGACCACAACAAGGTCCAGCACTTCGTGAACGGCGTGAAGGTGACCGAGTACGAGATCGGTTCGCCGGAGTTCAACGCCAAGGTGGCGGCCAGCAAGTTCAGGCGCTGGCCGCAGTTCGCGACCGGCGCGACGGGTCACATCGCCCTGCAGAACCACGGCGACGACATCGCCTTCCGCAACATCAAGATCAGGCCGCTGCCATAAGGGATCCGCTTGCGGGCGGGTGTGTGCATTTGGTGGCGCGCGGTCGCTAGACAGGGGCGCGGCCCTCTTCTATAGACACGCCTCCCGCGTTGGCGGCCTAGGCCTGGGTAGCTCAGTTGGTAGAGCAGCGGATTGAAAATCCGCGTGTCGGTGGTTCGAATCCGCCCCCAGGCACCACTCCCCTCAATCCTCGTCGAATGCTTCGTCGTCGCTGTTGGATTCGTCCTCCGAGGCCGGGATCGCGTAGCCGCCTGTGAGCCAGCGCTGCAGATCGACGTCGGCGCAGCGGCGCGAGCAGAATGGTGTGTATTCGGAAGTCGCAGGCTTGCCGCAGATCGGACAGGGCGCGCTCATAA
>CAMFHW010000252.1 GCA_945952175.1 uncultured Phenylobacterium sp.
CGGAAGGCCTGTCGGTGCTGGTGCTGGACACCCGCGCCTTCGGCGGTCAGGCGGGCGCCTCGGCGCGCATCGAGAACTATCTGGGCTTCCCGACCGGGATCACCGGCATGGCCCTGATGGGCCGGGCCTTCAACCAGGCGCAGAAGTTCGGCGCCGAGTTGGCCATCCCCGACGAGATCGTCAGCGTCGAGAGCGCGCCGGATGCCGCCCACGGCCGTTTCCGTCTGACCCTCGCCGCCGGCGAGACCGCCAATGCGCGGACGGTGGTGATCGCCTCGGGCGCCCGCTACCGGCGGCTGGAGGTCGACAATCTCGACATCTTCGAGGGCGGCAGCGTGCACTACTGGGCCTCGCCCCTGGAGCAGAAGCTGTGCTCGGGCCAGGAGGTGGCGCTGGTGGGCGCCGGCAATTCGGCGGGGCAGGCGACGGTGTTCCTGGCGAGCCAGGCGGCCAAGGTCTGGATGATCGTGCGCGGGCCGAACCTCGAGGCGACCATGTCGCAATACCTGGTCGACCGCATCCGAGGCCTGCCCAATGTCGAGGTGGTCACCCACGCCGAGGTGACGGCGCTGGCGGGCGACGGCGGGGCGCTGTCCGCCGTCACTTGGCGCGACCGGTCGACTGGCAAGGAGACTCGCCGGCCGATGGGCCATCTGTTCCTGTTCATCGGCGCCGACCCCAACACCGCCTGGATGGAGAACTGCGAGGTGGCGCTGGACGACAAGGGCTTCGTCCTTACCGGCCCGGACCTGGGCTCCGGCCACCGGCCGCTGGAGACCAGTCGGCCGGGCGTGTTCGCGATCGGCGACGTGCGCTCGGGCTCGACCAAGCGCGTCGCCGCCGCCGTCGGCGAGGGCGCGCAGGTCGTGGCGACCATCCACGCCTATCTGGCGGAGACGCGGCGGACCTGAGTGGCCGCTACGGCCGGCTCAGATACTTGTCGAACCAGCCCACCACGCGGGCGTTGAGGTCGAGATTGTGCTCCGGCTTGCGGATGCCGTGGCCCTCGCCCTCGTAGATGATCAGCGAGGTCGGCACGCCCATGGCCTTCAGGCCGTGCCAGAACTCCAGCGATTGGGCCGGCGGGCATTCGACGTCGCGCTCGCCGACATAGATGAAGGTCGGGGTTTTGGCGGCCTTGATGCTGCGGATCGGTGACAGCCGGTCATAGACCTCGGGATTGTCGTAGGCCGTGCCGCCGAAGAACGGGACCATCCACTGGTCGATGCCGTTCTGGCCGTAATAGCTGATCCAGTTGGCGATACCGGCGCCCGCCACCGCCGCCTTGAAGCGGTTGGAGTGGGTCACCGTCCACATGGTCATGAACCCGCCGTAGGAGTGGCCATAGACGCCCAGCCGGGCGTCGTCGACCGGGGCCACTTTCTCGACCGCATCGACGCCCGCCAGGATGTCGCGCAGGTCGCCGCCGCCGAAGTCCTGGACATTGGCGCGGGTGAAGGCCTCGCCCTGGCCGTAGGAGCCGCGCGGGTTGGGCATGAAGACGTAGTAGCCGGCCGCCAGCAGGTCGTGGGTCGGCCCCTTCCAGATGAAGTTCGGCTGGTGGGCGGAGGACGGGCCGCCGTGCACCTGGACCACCATCGGATAGGTCTTGCCGGGCTCCGTGCCGAGCGGCGACAGCAGCCAGCCCTGGACGTCGTGGCCTTCGCTGGTCCAGCTGATGCTGCGCGCCTGGGTGACCGAGGGCACGCCGTCATTGTCGTGGGTCAACTGGGCCGGGACGCCGACCGGACCTGCGAGGATGCGCGGGCCGGCCGAGAAGTCGCTCGCCACCGTGGCCGCCAGCTTGGCGTCGGGGGTCAGCGCCACCTTGCCGTCCGCGGCCATCAGGGTCGCCTGGGCGCTCCAGGCCGGGGTGAAGGCGAAGCTCGCGGGGTCGACCTTGCCGAGGTTGGTCTTGTCGCCGACCAGGGCCGTGGCGAACAGGCCGGCGCGGGTCCAGGCCAGTGAAGTGAAGGTGCCCTTGAAACCCGGCGTGCGGTTGACCGGCGTCCCGCCCGCGAACGGCACCGCGTAGAGATCGCCGCCCACGGGGCCGAAATCGCTCATCAGCCCGCCGATGAAGACCACCGTCTTGCCGTCGAGCGAGACGCGCGGCTGGTTGAACTGAGTGGTCGGAGCGGCGATCTCGCGCGCGGTGATGGCGGTTGCGCCGGCCTTGGCGAGGTCGAAGGCCAGCAGCTTGGCGACCCACCAGTTGTTGTCGCCGTCGCCCTTGGCGGCCGAGGCCACGAAGCCCTTGCCGTCCGGCGTCCAGTCGTACTCGTAGACGAAGGTGTCGGCGGGGGAGACGTATTTCAGCTCGCCGCCCGCCGCGGGGACCACGCCCACGCGCCGCTCGTCTGGCTGGGCGTCGATGTCGCCGACGCGGGCGGCGCCGGCCTGGGTCGCGCCGCTCTCCTTCTTGGCGTCGGCGGTGGCGGGCACGGCGATCGTCTTGCCGTCGGGCGACCAGCGCGGCGTGCCGAGCAGGCCCTTATAGGTCAGGGCCACCCGCAGCTTGCCCTGGTCGAGCACCTGCAGGGTCGCCGTCCCGCCCTTGAAGTCGCCGGCCACGAAGGCCAGAGCCTTGCCGTCCGGCGACCAGGCCGGGCCGGAATACTTGCAGGCGGGGCAGGGATCGTATTCGCCGACGATCGCGCCGTCGGCCCGGTTACGCACCACCAGCTTGCCGTGGGGATCGACCGCGGAGGCGGCCTCCTCGACGAACTCGACCGCGGCGACGCGGTCGCCCTTGGGTGCGAGCGCCAGGCCCTCATACTGGTGGACCGCGACCGGCGTCCCCGTCGCGGCGACTGCCGCCACGAGGCCCAACAAGCTCGTCATCAGGATACTCCCCACAAGGCTAGCCGCCTGACTAGCCGATTTCGCGGGCTGTCACACCTGGGACATCGAGACCCCCGCGGGCCGTGATCGCGCAAAGGGAAACGCCCGCCCCTGGGAGGAGGGGGCGGGCGTCATTGGGCCGGGGGACCCGCCGGAGCCGAGAGGGGAGGGGCTCCGGATTGCGGAATTGGGAGGGGTCAGCGGCGGGCGAGGCTGACCGGGGCTTGGGCGACCACCTTCTCGGCGACTTCGGCGCGGACGCCGGCCAGGCAGGTGGCGCGGTCGTTGGTGCGGCTGCCGGTGGTGACCATGTGCTCGCGGCAGAAGGCGCGGGCGGTCTGGTCGACCCGGGCGTTGAGGACATCCTGGCTGGACGCGCTCACCAGGTTCAGGTCGGAGACCTTGACGGCCGGGGCGGCGTGGGCGGCGGTGGTCAGCGCCAGGGCGGGGACGGTGGCCAGGACCAGGGTGGCGGCGCCGGCGAGGGTTTGGGCGAACTTGAACATGGTGGGCTCTCCGTTTTCGTATCTGAATTCGTTGGGCCGTTTCTGTCCGGCCGATGGTTATTGAATACAGGCGCTCTACTCGGAAGTCCCGTTAAGTCTGGGTAATGACGTAGATTTAAGAGAATTACCGAAAGTACATGAATGACGAAACCGTCATGAACATTACCGAGTGATTAGAATAGTGATTACCGACTCGTAATCTTCTTCGCAGTCGGTTTGGGGGTGGCTTCCACCCAGGCGAAAGTCCGGCCACAGTCAGCGGCGTGAACATCCTGCTGATCACCCTCGACCAGTTCCGCGCCGACTGCCTGTCGGCGGCGGGCCATCCGATCGTGAAGACCCCGAACCTGGATCGGCTGTGCGCCGAGGGCGTGCGGCTGGCGCGTCACTACAGCCAGGGGGCGCCCTGCAGTCCGGGGCGGGCCAGCCTCTATACGGGGACCTACCAGCTCAACCATCGCGTCGTGGCCAATGGCACCCCGCTCGACCGGCGGCTGGACAATGTGGCCAAGGCGGCGCGGCGGGCTGGCTATGCGCCGACCCTGTTCGGCTACACCGACCAGGCGGCTGATCCGCGCGACATCACCGATCCGCACGACCCGCGGCTGAAGAGCTGGGAGGGCGTGCTGCCGGGTTTCGAGGTCGGGCTCAACTTCACGACCCACGATCCTGGCGTGTTCGTGCGCTGGCTGCGCGACCTGGGCCACGAGGTTCCCGACGACTACGAGGGCGTGGTCGGCGGCGAGCCTTCCCGCCCAGCCGAGCACAGCCTGGCCGCCTTCCAGACCGACGTGCTGCTGGACTGGATCGTGCGCCAGGACGGCCCCTGGTTCGCCCACCTCAGCCATCTGCGCCCGCATCCGCCCTATGGCGCGGCAGGTCGCTTCGCCACGATGTACGACCCGGCCGACATGCCCCCGCCGATCGCTCCGGCCGACGAGCGCCACCGGCTGCATGACGGGCTGATGCGCGGCGCGCTCGGCGCGCCGACCGATCCGGCCGCCATGGCGCATCTCAAGGCGCAGTATTTCGGCATGGTCAGCGAGGTGGACCACCAGCTCGGCCGAGTCTGGGCGGCGCTGGAGGCGTCGGGCCAGTGGGACGACACCTTCATCATCGTCACCGCCGACCATGGCGAGCAGCTCGGCGACCACGGCCTGATCCAGAAGGCGGGCTTCTTCGAGGAGAGCTATGCGATCCTCGGGATCGTGCGCGATCCGCACCGTCCGAAGGCGCACGGCAGCGTCGTCGGCCGCTTCACCGAGAACGTCGACATCCTGCCGACCCTCTGCGAGGCCATGGGCTTGCCGACGCCCGCCCAGTGCGACGGCGTGCCCCTGACACCCTTCCTGGAGGGCGAGGCGCCGCCCTGGTGGCGGACCGCGGCCCATTGGGAGTTCGACTGGCGGGTGGGCAACATCCCCAAGGGCGAGCATCCCTGGCCCTGGGACCGACGGCTGGAACGCCAGAGCCTCGAGGCCTTGCGCACCGAGGACGCCGCCTATGTGCAGTTCGCGGACGGCGCGGCGCTCGCCTTCGACCTCGCGGCCGATCCCACCTGGCGCACCGCGCTCGACGATCCGGGCCGCGTCCTGGCCATGGCCCAGGCGATGCTGGCCTGGCGCGCGCAGCACTCGGACCGCACGCTCACCGGCCTGCTGATCGAGGACGGCGTCGTCGGACGCTGGCCGGATTGAGGGATCCGCTTCCTCCCCCGCGAACGGAGGAGGAAGGAGCCGCAGGAGGCACAATCTTGCCGGTGGCGCGCACAAGCGGCGTGCTCGCGTCCGCCTTGCGCTGCGTTGCGTATCCCTCTGGGTGAAATTAGCCTAAGGGCAAGGTCCGAAAACGGCCGGTGGGAGGAGTTTTGACTATGCAAGGCAGGATGCAGGACTGGCCGCTGACGGTCGATCGGATCATCGAGCACGCCAAGTCCTGGCACGGGGACCGCGAAGTCGTGTCGCGCTCCGTCGAAGGCCCGATCGTGCGCACGACCTATGGCGAGATTCACGACCGCGCGAAGAAGGTCTCCAACGTCCTGAAGGGTCTGGGCATCCAGAAGGGCGACCGCGTCGCCACCCTGGCGTGGAACACCGCCCGCCACATCGAGGCCTGGTACGGGATCATGGGGATCGGGGCGGTCTGCCACACCCTCAACCCGCGCCTGTTCGCCGACCAGCTCTGCTACATCATCAACCACGCCGAGGATCAGGTCATCTTCACCGACCTGACCTTCGTGGGCGTGCTCGCCGAGAACCGGGCGAAGATGCCGACGGTGAAGCACATCATCGTGCTGACCGACCGGGACCACATGCCCGACACCTTGCCGGGCGCGCTCTGCTACGAGGACCTGCTCGACCAGGCCTCGACCGACGCCGCCTGGGGCGGCTTCGACGAACAGACCCCGGCCGGCCTCTGCTACACCTCCGGCACGACCGGCAATCCGAAGGGCGTGCTCTACTCCCACCGCTCGAACTTCCTGCACACCCTGGTGACCATGGGCTGCGACGTGCTCGGCGTCGGCGAACGCGACGTCGTGCTGCCGGTGGTGCCGATGTTCCACGCCAACGCCTGGGGCCTGGCCTTCTCCGCCCCGGCCGTGGGCGCCAAGCTGGTCATGCCCGGCCAGAAGCTCGACGGCGCCTCGGTGCACGAGCTCCTGGAGACCGAGCAGGTCACCTTCTCGGCCGCCGTGCCGACCGTCTGGCAGATGCTGCTGAACCACCTGCGCGAAACCAAGGGCCAGCTCACCAGCCTGAAGCGGGTGGTGATCGGCGGCTCGGCCGTGCCGGAAGCGATCGTGCGCGGCTTCCGCGACGAGTACGGGGTCAGCGTCACCCACGCCTGGGGGATGACCGAGACCTCGCCGCTGGGCACCCAGGCGACGCCGAACCACAAGATCGCGGCCATGGGCGCCGAGGACCAGCTCCGCTACCAGCTGAAGCAGGGCCGCCCGCCGCTGGGCATCGACCTGCGCCTGACCGACGACGACGGCAAGGACCTGCCGCGCGACGGGCACACCTTCGGCAAGCTGCTGGTCAAGGGCCCATTCGTGGTCGGCGAGTACTTCAAGGGCGACGGCGGCCAGATCCTCGACGACAAGGGCTTCTTCGATACCGGCGACGTGGCGACGCTCGACGAGCACGGCTTCATGCAGATCACCGACCGCTCGAAGGACGTG
>CAMFHW010000253.1 GCA_945952175.1 uncultured Phenylobacterium sp.
GATTGCCTCTTGTCTCGTGGGCTCGGAGATGTGTATAAGAGACAGGCGCCCGCCTGCATGAACAGCTCGCCGAGGCGCACCGGGACGGACGGGTCCTTCTCCGACGGCTTCAGGACGAAGGTGTTGCCGACCGCGATGGCGATGCCGAACATCCACATCGGGATCATGGCCGGGAAGTTGAACGGGGTGATCCCCGCGGCCACGCCCAGGGGCTGGCGCATGGAGTAGACGTCGATCCCCGGGCCTGCGCCCTCGGTGTATTCGCCCTTCAGCGCATGCGGGATACCGCAAGCGAATTCAATGACTTCGAGGCCGCGCTGGATGTCGCCCCTGGAGTCGGCGACCACCTTGCCGTGCTCGGACGAGAGCAGCTCGGCCAGGTCCTGCATCCGCGCCTCGACCAGGCGCTTGAACTCGAACATCACCCGCGCGCGGCGCTGCGGATTGGTCGCGGCCCAGGCCGGCTGGGCGCGCAGCGCCGCCTGCACGGCGCTGTCCAGTTCCGCCGCCGTCGCCAGGGCCACGCGCGCCTGGACCTCGCCGGTGTTGGGATTGAAGACCTCCCCATAGCGGCCCGAGCCGCCGGCCACGGCCGCGCCGTCGATAAAGTGGGTGATGTCGCGCATGTCTCGCTCCCTTTGCGCGCGCAGACCTAGCAGGCCCGCGCCGGCGCCGGTATTGCAATTCTGCCTCGCCCCATGCGCATATCTGCAAGATGTTCGACTGGGACGACCTTCGCGTCTTCGTGGCCGCGGCCCGCGCGGGCTCGCTCAGCGCCGCGGGCCAGCGCCTGGGGATCGACACCGCCACGGTGGGTCGCCGGGTCGCCCGGCTGGAAACGGCCTTGAAGTCGACCCTGCTCATCCGCTCGCCCGCCGGCCTGCAGCTGACCGCGTCCGGGGCCGAGCTGCTGGAGATCGGGCTGGAGGCCGAGGCGGCTATGGAGCGGGTGGCCCGCGCCGCCCAGTCCGACCTGGTCGCCGGCACGGTGCGGATCAGCACGTCGGAAGGCTTTGGTTCGGCGGTGCTGGCGCCCGCCCTGCCCGACATCGCCCGCCTGCGTCCGGGGCTGCGGATCGAACTCGCCGCCAATCCCGGCTTCCTTTCGCCCACCCGCCGCGAGGTGGACATGGCCATCACCCTGGCCGCGCCCGACACGCCGCGCCTGGTGGTCGAACCCCTGACCAACTATCAGCTCGCCCTCTATGCCGCCCCGGCCTACCTGGCCCAGGCCGGCGCGCCCCAGGCGGTCGAGGACCTGCGCGCCTTCGAGATGGTCGGCTATGTCGACGACCTGATCTATGCCGCCGAGTTGCGCTATCTGGACGAGATCCTCCCCGGCCTCACGCCTCGCCTGGCCAGTTCCTCGATCCGCGCCCAGCAGGCGATCATCGCGGCCGGCGGCGGCATCGGCGTCCTGCCCTGCTTCCTGGGCGAGGGCCTGACGCGCATCCTCCCCGCCCTCCCCCCGCTCGAACGCCGCTTCTGGCTCTCCACCCATCACGACATCCACGACACGGCCCGGATGCGCGGCGTGAGAGCCTGGCTGAGGGAGCTGGTCGAAGCGCGGCGGGAGACGCTGTCGCCGTTCTAGGCCGCGGATGTGGATCGGACAGACCTTAACAATACTAAACCCCCTCCCACGGCGCCGATCTTGCACCTACGCTCCTCAAGTCTTGGGGGTTGTCTTGTCGAACGTCATCGATGTCAGCATCGTGATGCCGTGCCTCAATGAGGCGGTGTCGCTGGAACACTGCATTACCCGCGCGCGAACGGCGCTGGATCTTATCCGCGAACGCTACGGCCTCTCCGGCGAGGTGGTGATCGCAGACAATGGCAGCACGGACGGCAGCCAGGCCCTCGCCTGCAAGCTGGGTGCGCGCGTTGTTCCCGTCTCGCGACGCGGCTATGGCGCCGCGCTCATGGCGGGCTTCGAGGCCGCCCACGGCCGCTTCCTCGTGATGGGCGACGCCGACGGCTCCTACGATTTCGTGGAATCGGCGCCGATGATCGGCGAGTTGCTCGGTGGCGCCGATCTCTGCATGGGCTCGCGATTCAAGGGCGGCATCAAGCCGGGCGCCATGCCCTGGAAGAACCGCTACATCGGCAATCCGGCCTTGACCGGCCTGCTCAACATACTGTTCGGCTCGCGCATCGACGACGCCCATTGCGGCCTGCGCGCGCTCACCCGCGACTGCTTCAACCGGCTGCGCCTGCAGGGGCCTGGCATGGAGTTCGCCAGCGAAATGGTCGTCAAGGCGGCGCTGCTGCGCCAGACCATCGCCGAAGTTCCCGCCACCCTTTCCCCCGACCTGCGCGATCGCGCGCCGCACCTCCGGCCC
Organism: uncultured Phenylobacterium sp.; assembly: GCA_945952175.1. GTDB lineage: Bacteria > Pseudomonadota > Alphaproteobacteria > Caulobacterales > Caulobacteraceae > Phenylobacterium. Next base: position 2,343 of record CAMFHW010000253.1, read on the forward strand.
TGGCGCGACGGCTGGCGGCACCTGCGCTTCCTGATGATGCTGAGCCCGGCCTGGCTGTATTTCTTGCCCGGGATCTGCGGCGCGGCCATCGGGGTCGCGATCCTCGGCGCTGAGTCGGCCTGGCAGGTCTGGGGGCGTGGCCCGTTCTTCCTGGGTGACTATTGGGCGATCCTGGCCGGATCCATGCTCTCCACCAGCCATCTGGCGCTGCTCTTGGGTGCGGCGGCCCAGCTCTATGGCATTGCGCGCGGCTACCGGCTGCCCAGCGCCCGGTTCCGCCGGCACCAGTCCAAGCTCAGCGTCGAGTGGATGTTGATTGGCGGCCTGGTCCTTGTCGGCCTCGGCCTCGCGGTCCTGACCACCGTGGCGATCTACTGGAGTTCGATCCAGTTCCAGAAGATCAGCACGGTCCTGCCGGCGGTCGTCGGCACCACTCTCACCGCCCTCGGGGTCCAGAACGCCCTGGGCGGCTTCCTGCTGGCCCTCATCGGCGAGGACGTTCCCGACGACGGAGCCTTGGCGTGATCGACCTGATCGTCTGCCCGAGCTGCAAGGGGGCGCTGGCCGAGAGCGCCTGCGCTTCCTGTGGCCGATCGTTCACACGAGCGGGCGCACAGCTGCGCTTCGTCGAGACCGATTTCGCGACGCCCGACGGCGAATTCCAGGCGGCGACCCAGGGCAACCATGGCCTGGTCGGCCAGTTGTTCAACCTCGGCAAATCGGTCCTGAGTAGCGAATTCGAGCCGACCCCGCGTCTGAAGCGGTTCCTCGAAGAGGCCGATGGGGTCGTGGTGGAGTTCGGGTCGGGCTCCCGGCGGCTTCGCCCCGACGTCTTGACTGTGGACCTCTTTCCGCACCCGAACGTCGACATCGTCGCCGACATCAGCGAGGCCCCGTTCCGCGACCAGAGCGTCGACCATGTCATCCTGGATAGCGTCGTCGAGCACGTGCCCGATCCCGCCGCCGTGGTGGCTGAAGCCTTCCGCATCCTGCGACCCGGGGGGCGATTGTTCTGCAACTGCCCTTTTCTAATCCCCTACCACGGCTATCCGCGGCATTATCAGAACTTCACCGCCGACGGCTTGCAGGTCCTGTTCGGCGCGTTCGCACAATGCACCGTGCGCCCGACTTTCGGCCCGATGACGGCGTGGGTGAACATGACCTCGGAAACCTTCGCGGTCCTTGTCGCCGGCGACCGCGGCCTCGGCTACATGGCGGCCAAGGGCCTCGCCCTGCTGCCGATCTTCTGGCTCAAATACCTGGACGCCATCTTCATTCGCTCTCGTCACGCGCACCGGATTTCCGGCATGCTGTGCGCGGTCGCAGTGAAATGAGCCCCATCCCCGATCGGAGTGCGCTCGGATGACCCGCGCCATGGACCGGACCGGCATCGCCGATCTCATCGTGGCCAAGCTCACGGCCGAGCGAGGCCGCGCGCGCTTGGAGTTCCAACAACCCGGACGCATCGGTTCGACCTGGATCGACGACCTGCTTCCCGTCGAGCTGGCGGGCCGGCTCTACGACCTGTTCCCCGATAGCGATCGAATGACGCTGAAGCGGTCGATCAAGGAGCTCAAATACGTCGCGGCCCAGATGGACGCCTACGATCCGCTCCTCGAGGAAGCGCTCTACGCCTTCCAGGATCCGCGCGTGGTCGAGCTGATCGGCGAGATCACCGGGCTGGGCGCGCTCGAACCCGACGACAAGCTGTATGCCGGCGGGATCAGCGTGATGAAGAAGGGCGGCTACCTGCGTCCTCATCTCGACAATTCGCATGACGCCGGACAAGGCCGCTACCGGGTCCTGAACCTGCTCTACTACGTGACGCCGGACTGGGAGGAAGCCGACGGCGGATCGCTGCAGCTGTGGGACAACGGCCCACTAACGGAACCCCGCACCATCGGGAGCCGGTTCAACCGCCTGGTACTCATGATCACCGACAAGGGGTCCTGGCACTCGGTGAACGAAATCCGGGCCGACGGCCGGCGCTGTTGCGTCTCGAACTACTACTTCTCGGCCCAGTCGCCGGAGGCGAGCGACTATTTCCACGCCACCTCGTTCCGGGGCGAGAAGGCCGGCGTCTCGGACATGATCATGCAGGCGGACAACGCGCTGCGCACCACGATCCTGAAGACACTGCCTGGCGCCTACAAGAATCCGCACGTCTACAAGAAGTAGGCCTCAATAGCCGAGGCGATAAGCGGCGGCGATCAGATCCGAGAAGGGCCGGGGCCAAAGGCGCCGGAACATCTCCAGGTCCTCGGCCTGGCGGCGTCCGTCTCGGATCAGGCGAGAGGTCTCGGTCAGAGCATTGCGGCGGCGCCCGACAAGGCGCTCCGGCGAACGGGCGAACCGGGCGCCCGCCTCCAACAGGCGCAGCCACGCATCCCAGTCCAGGTTGCTCGCATAAGCCTGCGAGAACCTGAAGTGCGGCAGACGCCGGCGATCGAGGGTGACGGAGGAACAGGGTAGCGGTTTGCCGAACGCCAGGAAGGCACTCATCCGCGCGCGACCTGTCTGGCTCGCGCCGCCCAAGGCCAGCGCCTCGATCAGATGTTGCACGCGACTGATCTTGGAACTTGCCGGACGCCCGTCGTCGTCGATCTGTTGATAGCCCGTAAAGCATAGATCAGCCTCGGCGCGATCGAGCGCTTCGAGAGACGCCTGGGCGAAACCCGGGTGATAGATGTCGTCCTGATGGGCAAGGGTTACGAGGTCCGCGTCAGCGGCCTCGAGCGCGAAATTCCAATCCTGGCCGATGCCTTCGCGCAAAGGATTGACCTCAAGACGGGCGGCGTGGGCCCTCGCCAGGCCCTCGATAAGGCTGTTGGGGGTTGAGGTCGCCACCACGATGCGGCTCGGCGAGGTCTGCGCCGTCAAGCTGCGGAGGCAAGCGGATAGAAAGGGTGACTCGCCGTAGGCGACCACTGCGAACGCATGATCGGGACTCAATTCGGTTCCCCCCCGCGCAGGGTCCGGTGCGATACGATCAGGCCCATCGCGCCGACGCCGGCCAACAGGATCGAGCTGCCGGAGACCAGCGCCCGATTGATGAGCGAGAAGGTCGTCGCCGCCGCAGCCGTGCTTCCCAGCGCGTGCAACAGGACGACATAGCCCCACTCGCTCACGCCCAGACCGGCTGGCAGGAACGACAGCGTGTTGGCCAAGCCGACCGGCGCCAAGGTCGGCGCCAGCTGAATGGCGTGGATGGCGCCCCCGGCCGCTTGGGCGGACGCCCACGCCACGACCGCCATCAAAAGGAAACGGACGACGGACAGGCGGAACAGGAGGCGGGTCAATGCAGGGTCCAGGATGAGCGGCTCGATGCGAACGGTCCGGCCCACGGCCCGAACCAGGGGCCCGATGAGGCGGTCGGCCGCCAGGACCATGACCGCGCCGAGCAGAACGAACCAGGCTGTCTCGCGCAGAACGATGGCCATGAGCGAGGCGGGCGCGAGAAGCGCGAAGAGGCCCAGATCGAACAACTGCTCCCAGACCGACGTCAGGGCCCCGCGCCAAGCACCGCCCCCTGCGCTGAGGTGGTTGCCTCCGCCACGCACCACGGCGCTCGCCAAGGGCGTCGGCAGGATCTGCGAAACGCCGGCTCCGACCATGCTGTAGAGCGCCGCGCGGGCGAGATCGGGAGGCGTTCCGGTGAGCCGCGCCTCCACGAGCCGCCACTTTACACCGCCGATCACCAATTGGGCCGCCGTGGCGCAGAGCGCCGTCAGCGCCCAGCCGGGGGCGATGCTGGAGAGGAGCGCCCAAAGGTCGCTCGGAGAAATCTTTGTCCAGCGCAGCAACGCCCAAAGCAGCGTCGGACCGACGATCATCGCGGCGACGCTGAGGGCCAGCGATGACGGAGAGATCCGCCGGCCGCCGCTGTTCACGACGACCGGCCTGCGCCGGCGGGACCGCCGAACGGCCTGCTGCAGTGTAGGTCTTCCATCAGGTGCAACAGATGCAGTCGCTTCACCGGGTCAAAGAGGGCCGGATCGATGTTCGCCCGTCGGATGCCATACCGATAGGCGTCAGTGTGGTTGAAGATGACGACCGGGCCTCTTGCGCACAGAGCCCGCACCTTCTCGTCGTCCAGCATCTGCAGGTCCATGACCTTTGGCCCCTGCATCAGGTCGGGATCGTTCCGGACGAGCGTGAACGCGTACCAGGCGCGAATATGATCGATC
>CAMFHW010000254.1 GCA_945952175.1 uncultured Phenylobacterium sp.
GGGCCAGGGTGTTCTTCACCACCTTCAGCGCCGCGCCTTCCTTACGGAGGCGGAGGCGAAGATCGGTCATTTCCGCAACGGTCAGACCCAGGTTGTGGGTCACGACCACGGCGCCGGCGCCATCGAACACGCTTTTCAGCGCCTCGATCGACTCCTGCTTTTGAGCGCGGTCCATTGCGGTCTCCATACTCAGGTCCGGCCCCGGGACCATTCCCGAGACCGTAAGCAGCCCTGCGCGGGGAAACCCCACGTGTGGCCGCGCCTGTCCTGGTGAGAGAAGCCGCAGTCTCCACGCCCTGCGCCTTGGGCGCCTGGCCTTGGAAACCTCATCTTCCCGTCTCCCCACGATCGAGGAAGGGCTCTTCCTCGGATTATGGTCCCCGGTGACCCCGGAGCCCTCGCAGTTCTTGGACAGGATCGGGGGCGAGCCCCGAACCCGCCTCCCCTTGGCGGAGGAGGCGAAACTCTAGAAGGCGCGGCTCATACACGAAGCGCGGCGCGAACTCAACTGCTCGCGAGGAACGCCGCCTTCTCCAGGTCCTTCGGCCGCCCGAAGCTCCGCAGGATGCGTTCCTGGTCGGCCAGGCTCGGCACGGGCCAGGCGCGGCCGGCGAAGCGCGCCGGCTGGAGATCGCGGATCTCCACGGGCCCCCAGGCACCATCCGGGCCGCGCAGCATCAGGCCGCCCATCACCTCGGCCTTGCCGGGCGCGAAATCGTAGCGGGAGAACCTGGAGCGGAACGGGCCGTTCGGGTCCGGCGCATAGGCCGGATCGCGCCAGCCCGCCCAGGCGGCCTCCAGCACCGCGGCGCCGGCCTCGGTGGTCAGGATATCCGCGTCGTCGCAGGCCGGCCAGGCGGCGCCCGCCACGATCAGCGCTCCGCTGCCGATCAGGCTCCAGGGCTCGGCGAGCGCATCGAGCGCCGGCGCCAGCCGCAGGAGCAGGCTCTCCAGGTCCCTCGGGGTCATCCCCCTCTATCGCAGCCTGCGGGCGAAACGCACAAGCCCGGCCCTAGCGCTCGCGGATCACCTTCGGCGCGTCCGCGATCGTCGCCAGGTCGAGCTCCAGCTCGACGCCGTCGCGTGGGATCCACGCCCCGGCCGTGAAGCCGCCCCAGGCCGTCACCGCGCGGCTCGCGACGCCGTCCCGGAACACCGCGCCCACGCGCGCCGGCTTGAAGCTGTCGTGCAGGAAGAACTCCGCCCGTTCCCCGTCCAGCCGCCCGTCCGGCCCCGCGATCTTCAACTCGATGCGAATCCAGTTGCGATTGCGGGTCTGGCTGAAGGTCGCCGACAGCCGATAGCCGTCGCGCTCCGGCCGTCCTCCAAACCGCCCGTGGTTCGGATCGTCGGGGTCGGTCACGGGCAAACTCAGACCCGGTGGGTCGGTCCGGATATTGGGAGATTCCGCCGTCGGCGCGTCGTCGGACACGCCGTCGAGCTCGCTCAGCGCGTGGCTGAGCAGGGCCTGCAGTTCCACGGCCGGCGCGCCGAACAGGGTGGCGAGCTGGGCGCCTCGATCCAGCGTCTCGGCGGAGGCCGGCTGCGGCTCTGCGTTGACCAGCTCGGCGGCCCGCAGGGCCACGGCCTTGGTGTCCGGCGACAGGAGGTCAAGCGGATCGGCCGCGCGGTCGGAGGGGTTGGCCGCCGGCCCCGCGTCGGTCACCTCGCGCAGCTTGGCCGCGACCGCGTCGATCCCGGCCTCCAGTCCGCCAGGCTTGGCGGGCTGACCCGCCACCAGGTCGCCCTTGGCCTGGGCCGCGCGCCATGTCAGCCACGGCGCCGTCCCGCCGCCGCCACGGCCGGCCGCCCGGAAGCCGACATCGGCCGGCACCGCCTTGGGATCCTGGGTGCTCCGGGCCACCGTCCAGCTCCAGGCGCATTCCAGCATCGGCGGGCTGGTCAGGGCGGGCGCTCGAAGATCGTCCCCCTGCCCGACCGCCTGCAACCGCCAGATCATCGCCGTCGCATCCGGCAGGGCGCCGCCAGGGAGGGCGCCGCGCAGCCATTCCGCGGCCCGGCCACGCCAGCGCGCAGCGAAGGCGGCCTGGTCTTCAGGCGCCTCGGGCCAGGCCTCGTCGAGGGCCGGCGAGGCGCCGAGATCGATCCGCGCCAGCACCATCGCGGCCGCGTAGAGCCGCAACAGCGGGTCGGCCTCGGGCCGGTCCAGCGCCGTGGCCAGGGCCTGGCCCAAGGAACTCCGCCCCGCCCCCAGGTCGTGGAGCAGGATCTCGGCCAGCCGGGCGGCCTCGGCGAGCTCGCCCGACGGCGCCTCGCGCGAGACGGAGGCCACGACGGTCCGGGACGGGTCGATCCCGTCTCGTCTTACGGTCTGGAAGCTGTCGCCCGCCGCCTCCAGGACCTGGCCGCTGCCCGCGCTCATGAACACCACCGTGCGCCGGTCGCGCAGCGCGGGCATGGTCTGATCCAAGGTCTCGCCGGTGAGCGCCTCATAGCGCAGGCGGTAGAGGCCGGGCCGGACATGGTAGAGCCGGCAGGCGTAGCCGTCTTGCATCTGGTCCTGCAGGGCGGCGGCGGCGAGGCCGTCGGAACGCATCGATCGGTCGTCGTGGTCCAGCAGCCTCAGGCCGGCGCTCAGGTCCAGCTTCTGGCCCAGCGAATCGGCGCGGATGATCACCGCGATCTCCGAGCCGTAGTCGCGCTCCGATGGCCGGCTCAGCTCCTCCACGACCTTGGCGACGCCGCTCTCGCCAGTGGCCGATCCCGCCGCCAGCGCTTCCATCGGGCCGGGGGTCGGGTCGGGCCGCACCACCAGTGGCTCTTCGATCGGCAACAGCCGGACCAGCTTCTGGGACACCTGGCCGCCGGACGTCCAGTCGACCATGTAGATGCCTTCGGCGAGGCTCAGCTTCAACTCGTCGGTGCCCGTCCCCACCACGCGGTAGTCCGTGTCCACCACCTTGATCTCGACGCCGGGCTCGCCATAGGCCACCAGCGTCGCCGTGCCGCGCGGGGTGTTGGCGTCAGAGGCTGACATAGGTCGGTCCCGGGCCTGGATGCTTGAACGCGGTGGACGACTGCGTCGCGGCGACGTCCAGAGAATAGAAGCGCTCGACGGCCACCGTGACCCTCGCGCCCTCCGGACCCGCCTTCAGCGGAGCGCCGATCGCCGCGCCCTTGTCGTCCGCCAATTGAACCAACGTGCCTACGGGCAAGGTTCCGAAGTCGATGATGACGTCGGCCAGGATCAGGGGTGTCGGAATCTCGGGCCCGGCGACCAGGGTGGGCAGAGGTTCATTGGGATTGCCGGAGAAGCTCGCCTTCTGCTCGTTGGGCGCGCAGGCGGCGGGCAGGTTGTCGCGCACATAGAGCCTCAGACTCTCCAGGGACAGCGCCTGGGTCGCGGGATCCCGCACCGTGCGCAGGCCGCGCATCAGGGTCTGCGAAAAGGCGCCGCGCACCGGCGGCCCGACCGTTTCGAACGCCGCCTTGTCCTTCTGGGCCGCGGCGCCGACGCCCCAGGTCGGACTGGGCAGCTGGCGGCTGTTGGCCGAGCCGATCACCGGCGCGGGCATATTCAGCTTGGTCAGGCTGATCCGGCAGCAGTCGAGGAACATGAACACCTCGTCGAAGCCGTTGTTCAGCAGCGCGCGCTTGAAATCCTCGCAGGGGATCAACCCCATCACTGTCTGGGCCTGGGGCCGGAAGTCGCCGAGCACGAAGCAGGTCTGGGTGTCCATGGTCGACCCGGTGACGTTGCTTTGCACCCCGTGCCCCGCGAAGAACACGTAGCAGCGGCGCGGCTCGGTGTCGGTGGGATCGGCGAAGCGGTCGGCGGCGGCCTGGGCTGCGGTCCGCAGCGCGGTCTCCACGACGTTCTTTTCCTTGGGCGCGCGGCCGAAGTCGGCGGCCATGCCGTCGTCGTCGATATCCCACCAGCCGTTGGCCGGATCGCGCGCCAGGAAGTTGACGATCGACTGAGGCTTCCCCGTCGGCGCGGGATGGGTCCAGAAATAGAGTCTGGAGGGGTCGACTGCGCCGCCGTCCGGATGCAGCGCCCAGTCGGCGAAGTCCACCGCGTCGGCCACCGCCCCCTTCAGCCCGGTCTGCCCCGCCCGGGGCGGATAGTCGTTGATCCCGATGACGATCGCCCACGATTTCATCGCGCTCAGACCAGGAACTTTCCGACGCTCGCGAGCGTGACGGGCTCGCTGTCGAAGCCGCCGTGACTGTCGGCCATCGTCAGTCCCGGCGCTGGCGAATAGACGATGTCGTGGCCGGGCTGCTGGAAGAAGGCCGCGATCTTCTGACCGGCCGCGGATTCCACCGGATCGTTCGGCCAGCTGGCGCCGGCGAAGCGCTGCATCCCCACCAGCGGCGCGTCCACGAACGCGTCGGCGGCGCGGTTCTCGAACAGGCCCGAGACCAGGTAGAGCAGCGAGCTCGGATAGATGTAGCCCTTGTCGTGGCCCAGCACCGCGTCCTTGCGCTCGAGCTCGTCGTCCATGGTGAACATCCGGCACAGGCGCACATGGTCGGCGGCCGCGTCCAGGGCCTCGGCGAACAGGTCGGTGCGCACGGCGGGGGCCAGCAGGATGAGATCCAGTGTGATCGCCCTGTTTCGGGCCTTGATGGCCTTCAGCAGGTGCGAGGCCCAGATGGAGCCGGCGCTATGGGCCGTCACCACCACATGGACCGGCCCCTTGTCGGGAATAGCGTCCAGCAGGGTCAGGCCGAACCCGCCGGTCGCAAAGTGGTCGCCGGCGTCCTTGACCATCATCCCCCAGATCGTTGCGCCCAGCAGGTCGCCATAAAGCTCGCGGGCCACTTCCTCGACCACCGTCGCGTGGACGCCATGGTCCCGATGGTTGCGAAACCTTTTGAAGCAGCGGAAGGCGATCAGGCCGGCGTGCTTCAGCAGGAAGGCCGCCACACCCACCGGGCCGGTCCGGGCGCCGCGGCCCGTCGGCTTCAGGGCCTCGATCGGCGTGCGGACGCTCGCGCTCAACCGCCTATAGGACGCCTCCCCTCTCGCCCGGTCGCCGGCCGGGAGCGGCGCGCGTCCCGGGACGGCGGCGTTGACGACCGCGTCGATATCTCCCGCCGCCGTGTTGAAGTCGTCGTCCTGGGTCAGCAGGTCCTGGAACTCGAGGGCCAGGGCGGCGTCATCGGCCTCCACGATCACCGGCCCCCGCCCCCCGGGCGCGGCCGCCTCCACCGCCTCGTCCAGGCCGGCGAACGGCGCACGCCGGTCGCCTTGCCCGCTCAGCGCCAGCGCCACCTGCTGCTCGGTCAGGTTGGCCTGCGCGGCGGCGGAGCGTCCCACGGCGCCCGGCGCGCCCAGCTTGCCGGCGACGAACCACAGCAGCTTGCGGACCACCGTCTTGTACAGGCGGTCGTTCGTGGCCAGGTCGATCCAGTTGGTCTTCAGGGTCTCGAAGGCCCCGGTCCGCCAGACCACATAGGCCTGGGTCCATGCCGGCGAGAGGCCCCAGCCCTGAGGCGGCGGACCGGCCAGCCGCGCGGCGATGGCGCGGCCCGCGGCGTCGTCCACCAGGCCGCCATGCAGGTGCAGCAGCAGCTTGCCGTCAGGCTGGGCCAGGCTGTGCTTCAGGGCGTCGACCAGGCCCTTCTGGCCTTTGTCCAGCTTCCCATTGGTCGTCGCGAAGATCATTCCACCCTCTGACACCGCCGGCCAAGCTAGCCACGGTCTCAAAGAGTTGTCTATCGGAAGCGCTCACCCGACACGTGCAACGACCATCTTGCTCGCGTCAGCCGCTCCACGCGGCCGGGCGCTTCTCGGTCCAGGCCTTGACGCCTTCCTTGTAATCCGGCTCCCGGATCATGCTTTCCAGCAGGGCCTCGGCCGCCTTCACCGAGGCCGCCGCGTCGCGGTGCAGGTCGCGATAGATCTGCCGTTTGGTCTCGCGCGCCGACCCGGGGGCGACGCCCTGGGCCAGGGCCTTGGCGTAGGCCATCACCTCGCCCATCAACCGATCGGCCGGCAGCAGCCGGTTCAGGAAGCCCATGGCCATCGCCTCCTCCGCCGTGAACACTCGGCTGGACAGCAGGATGTCGTTGGCGTGGGTCAGGCCCACGATCCTGGGCAGCACCCAGGAGAGGCCGAACTCCGCCGGGAAGTTGAAGCGCCCGTGGGCGGCGGTGAACTTCGCGCCCTCCTGGGCGAACCTCAGGTCCGCGAACGCCGCCAGCACCAGGCCGACGCCGGCGGCCGCGCCGTTGATCGCTGCGATGATCGGCTTCCCGATCCCGAAGTGGTAGGCGAAGCTGGCGTCGAAGTTCGGGTCGACCCCGAAGCCGGGCATGGCGATGGAATCGTCCGTACCCGGATCATATTTGCCCTTCTCGGAGTGCCCCTCAAGAGCGCCCAGGTCCGCCCCTGCGCAGAAAGCGGACCCCTCCTGATCGCCTACAATAACGATCACCCGGACGGCCGGATCGCCGTCGGCCTGCTTGAGGATCCAGCGATATTCGGTGTGCATCCGCCCGGTCCAGGCGTTGCGCCGCTTGGGCCGCGA
>CAMFHW010000255.1 GCA_945952175.1 uncultured Phenylobacterium sp.
GGCCGTGGCGCTCGCAGGCCTTGGGCCCGCCGAGGACGGGGCCTGGGGAGCGACGCGGCTGCACCAGGGGGCGCTGGGCGATGGGCGAGCCGATGGAGTTCTCGGTGAACGGCACGCCCTTGGCCGACAGGGCCTGGCCGCCGGCCTTGAGCACCCGCTCGGCGAGCGGGATGTCGTTGGTGACGGCGATGTCGCCGGGGGCGACATGCTCTGCGATCCAGTCGTCGGCCACGTCGGGGCCAGAGTCGACGATCATCCGCACGATCAGCGGCGAGGCCGGAATCTGCATGAAGGCGTTCGACACCACCCAGGTCTTCAGGCCGTAACGGGCGGCGACCTTGTAGGTCTCGTCCTTCACCGGGCAGGCGTCGGCGTCGATGAATATCTCGATGGGATTGGGGCCTGTCACGCTCAGGCGGCGAGGCGGCGCCGGCGACGCAGGCTCGCGCCCACCGCCCCGAAGCCAAGGATCATCATCGCCCAGGTGGCCGGTTCCGGCACGCCGCCGGGGGTTCCCGGAATGCCCGGAGGCGTCCAGCCGCCCGGCGTGCCCGGCGTGCCCGGCGTGCCCGGCGTCCCAGGTGTTCCTGGCGTGCCGGGTGTTCCAGGTTCGCCTGGGAAGGTGGTTGGCGGCGTGCCTGGGCCGCCGGGCGTCGTCGGTTCGGTGACGGTCGGCGGTGTCGGATTGTCGGGGGGCGTCGGCGTGGTCGGGGTGTCTGGCGTGGTCGGCGTGGTCGGTGGCTGACCGCCTCCACCACCCCCGCCGCCGCCGCCACCGGCCGGGAAGACGAAGGAGTTCACGCCGTCGGTCAGGCCCGGGCCGGTGAACACGGTGGGGAAGGGCGGGCCGCCTTCGTCGGGGCCGGGAACCGAGGGTGCGATGGCCGCGGCGTCGGTGCCCAACGGCGAATCGGCCATGGCCAACAGCATGGGCGGCCCGGACAGCTCACCGGTCGGCGGTGCGGTGGCGGCGTCAGCGATGGTCATCGGAATGACCGACATCAGGGGGCCGATCGGCCGCGAATAGCAGGCGAGCTTGGGCCGGCCGGCCGCGGCGATCTGGGCCGGCGCGGCGGCGACTGGTCTCTTGGCCTTGGCCTTGTGGATCTTGGCGCGCTTGATCGCCGGCTTGCGCTTCACGGCGGCCTTGCGCACCGCGGGCTTGGCCTTCGGCTTGTGGGCGACGGGGCCGGTCTTGGCGGCGGGCGCGGAGGTCGGCAGGCAGTCCAGCGCCAGCGCAGGCGTCGCGCCCATGGCCAGGACACCGAGCGCGGCCAGCAGCGCGCCGCGCAGGTTGCGCAACGCCCGGCCCTTCGACCCTTGGATTTCGTGGCGCGCCACGCCCAGCCCCCGATCAGAGCGGCTCGAATCCTTGGGGGAGCCGCCCGGTAACACTCTCTTATCTAAAATGAACGGAGCTTGAACAGTGCAGGCGAGCCCCACCCGCGAAAATTGCGCCCTGAAGAGCGGCGTCACGTCGCCGCGCGATGCGGGCGGGGAGGGCGGGATGGTGCCGGCTACAGGACTCGAACCCGTGACCTTCGGTTTACAAAACCGCTGCTCTACCAGCTGAGCTAAGCCGGCCCTGGCGCGACGGATGCCATGCGCCGCGCGCGACCACAACAGCGGGCGTGCGCAAAAAGAAGGTCCGCCGCGAGACGCGGCGACCCCACAGGCTGGAGAAAAGGGCCGGCTCAAGCCGCCGACGCGGCGCGTCGTTCGCCGCGCAGGGTCAGGCCGATGGCGGCGAAACCGAGAATCATCATCGCCCAGGTGGCGGGCTCGGGGACACCGGCGACGAGGCTGACCTTGTCGATGAAGGAGGTCTCGTCCCTGGCGACCAGGCCCTGGAAGGTGAGGGTGTGGGTCGTGCCGGCGGTGAAGCCTCCGAGGGTCAGGTTCTGGGCCGTGAACGCCTCGCCGCTGGTGGTGGAGTAGGTGCCGACCGTGACGCCGTCGACCTTCACCGAATAGGTCTGGTCGCCGTTGTAGCCGCCGGAGAACGGCCGGCCGGCGTTGAGCCAGGAGAGCACCAGGGTCGTCGCATCAGCGGTGAAGCCCTGAGAGAGGCTGCTCGTGCCCTGCAGGGCGGCGAACTGGCCGCCTTCCTGGCCGGTGGGCGGCGTGGCGCCGTACCAGGCGCTGGCGCCCTCGGCGTTGACCAGGGCCGATCCGGAATAGGTCCAGGCGTCGAACGCGCCGCCGGGATAGGCATAGGCGCCGGTCGCCAGGTGCGGCTGTTCGAACCCACCGTCGGCGATCAGATTGCCCGCCGCCTGCGCGCCGGACGCCGCCATCATCACCGCCGCCGCCAGAACCGTCCCGAAAAGACGCATCGCCAACTCCCGAAGTTGAATTCGAGAGGCAGGCTGCAAGGCGCAGGCCGCTTGGCGCGGGACGGCCGGTGTGATCCCCTGGCCGAAACACCGGAGGCGCACATGAAGTTCGAGGACTATCACCGGCACGACGCCGTGGGGCTGGCCGGCCTGATCGCCAAGCGGGAGGTGAGCGCCGGGGAGGTGCTGGAGGCCGCCGTCAGCCGGATGGCCCAGGTCAACCCGAAGGTGAACGCGGTGACTCTGGATCTGGCGGAGCGGGCGCGCAAGCAGGCCGCGGCGGGCGTTCCCGAGGGGCCGCTGTCGGGTGTGCCTTATCTGGTCAAGGATCTGGGCGTGCAGATCGCCGGCACGGTGACCAGCGGCGGCTCGGCCATGTGGAAGGACGCCGTGGCGCAGACGGACAGCGCGCTCGCGCGGGCCTACCGCGAGGCGGGGCTGGTGATCTTCGGCAAGACCAATACGCCGGAATTCGGCCTGATGCCGGTGACCGAGCCGAGCTTTCTGGGCGTCTGCCGCAATCCTTGGGACCTGTCGCGCACCTCGGGCGGGTCGTCCGGCGGAGCGGCCTCGGCGGTGGCGGCGGGGATCGTGCCGGCGGCGCATGCGAGCGACGGCGGCGGGTCGATCCGCATCCCGGCCTCGGCCTGCGGCCTCTTCGGGCTGAAGCCGTCGCGCGGGCGGGTGTCGTTCGCCCCGGCGGGCGAGGGCTGGGCCGGCGCCTCGGCCATGCACGCGGTGACGCGTTCGGTGCGCGATTCCGCCGTGCTGCTGGACATCGCCTGCCAGCCGGAGCCCGGCGACCCCTACTATCTGAGCCCACCTTCGACGCCCTACGCCCAGGAGGTCGGCAAGGCGCCGGGCAAGCTGCGGATCGGCTTCACCACCGCTGGCCTCGCCGCGCCGATCGACAATCCGGAGGTGATCGCCGGCGTGACGGCGACGGCGAAGCTCTGCGAGAACCTGGGCCATACCGTGGAGGAAGTGACCCTGCCTGGTGACTTCGCCGCCATGGCGCTGGGCGCCGGCAATGCGATCGCGGCTTCGGTTGTGGCCAATATCGAGGCGGAGGCGGCCAAGCGTGGCCGCCCGGTCGGCGAGGAGGAGGTCGAGCCCCTGACCTGGGCCATGTACCGGCGCGGCCAGACCGTCTCCGGCGGCGACTATGTGCGGGGCCTGGCGGCGATCCATGCCTATGGCCGGGCGATGGCGACGCTGTTCGAGACCTATGACGTGCTGCTGCTGGCGACCTTGGGCGGGCCAGCGATCCCGATCGGCTGGCTGACCGAGCGCGGGGTGAACGGGACCGAGCGCCTGTTCGCCTTCATGCCCAACACCCAGGCCTTCAACAACACCGGCCAGCCCTGCATGACCATGCCGCTGGCCTGGAGCGTGGAGGGCTTGCCGCTGGGCATCCAGTTCGTCGGGCGGATGGCCGACGAGGCGACTCTGTTCCGGCTGGCGGCGCAGATCGAGCAGGCCACGCCCTGGTTCGACCGGACCGCGCCGCTCTAGGCGGTGGCGCGGCGGCGCTGCTGGACCAGGTAGGCGGCGATGACGCCGGTGGCGACCAGGCCGATCAGCAGGGTCGAGACGGCGTTGATCTCCGGACTGACCCCCAGGCGCACCTGGCTGTAGATGCGCATGGGCAGGGTGGTGGAGCCGGGACCCGAGGTGAAGCTGGCGATCACCAGGTCGTCGAGGCTGAGGGTGAAGGCCAGCATCCACGCCGCCGCGACGGCCGGGGCGATGTTGGGCAGGGTGACTTCCAGGAAGGCCTGCAGCGGCGTGCGCCCGAGATCGAGCGCGGCTTCCTCAAGGGTTCGGTCGAAGCCGACGAGGCGGGCCTGCACGACGACAGCGGCATAGCAGAGCGTCATGGTCGCGTGGGCCACGGTCACGGTCCAGACGCCGCGCGGCAGGCCGAAGGCGACGAACAGCAGCAGCAGGGAGAGGCCGAGGATCACCTCGGGCATCACCAGGGGCGCGTAGATCATGCCCGAGAACAGGGTGCGGCCCGGGAAGCGGCCGGAGCGGGTCAGCGCCACGGCGGCGAAGGTCCCCAGCAGCGTCGCGAGCGTGGCCGAGACGAAGCCGACGCGCAGGGTGACGCCGACGGCGTCCAGCATCTGCTCGTCCTGGAAGAGAGCGGCGTACCAGCGGGTGGAGAAGCCGCCCCAGACCGTCACCAGCCGGCTGGCGTTGAACGAGTAGATCACCGGCAGGACGATGGGTAGGTAGAGGAAGGCCAGGCCCAGGACGACGGAGGCCAGATTGAAGAAGCTCGGGCCGCGCTTCATCGCCCAGCCTCCAGGATCCGCGCCTGCTGCCGCTGATAGAGGACGATCGGGATGACCAGAGTCGCCAGCAGCACGATGGCGACGGCCGAGGCGGCGGGCCAGTCGCGGTTGGCGAAGAACTCGGTCCAGATGGTCTTGCCCAGCATCAGGGTCTTGGAGCCGCCCAGGAGGTCGGGGATCACGAACTCGCCGACCATGGGGATGAAACAGAGCAGGGCGCCCGCGCCGACACCGGGCAGGGAGAGCGGAAAGGTCACCCGCCAGAAGGCCTCGGTCGGTCCGCAGCCCAGGTCGGCGGCGGCCTCCAGCAGGCTGTGGTCCTGGCGCTCCAGCACCGCATAGAGCGGCAGCACCATGAAGGGCAGATAGGCGTAGACCAGGCCCACATAGACCGCGACGTCGGTGTCGAGGATGTCGAGGGCCGGTAGGCCGAGCGCACGCAGGGCGGCGTTCAGCAGGCCCTCGGGCTTCAGGATGGCGATCCAGGCATAGATGCGGATCAGGAAGCTGGTCCAGAACGGCAGGATCACGGCCATGACCAGGGCGCGGCGCGCCGCCGGCGGGCAGCGGGCCATGCCATAGGCGATCGGATAGCCGACGATCAGCAGGATCCCCGTGCCGATCGCCGCGAAGCGCAGGCTCGAAAGGTAAGCGGAGATGTAGAGCCGATCGGAGACCAGGCGGGCATAGGTCTCGAAGTCGAGCGCGCGGACGAAGGCGGCGAGGCCGGCCAAGCCCTTCGACCAGTCGATCTGCGGCGCATAGGGCGGCATGGCGAGCGCCGTGTCCGACAGGGACAGCTTGGCGACCAGCAGGAAGGGGAAGGCGAAGAAGACGCCCAGCCATAGGAAGGGCGCCAGCGCGGCCAGGCCTCGGCGGGGGGCCTTCACGAGGTCAGCACCACGGCGGCGTCGGTCGCGAAGGAGAGCCAGACCGCGTCGTCCCAGCCGATCGGCCGGTCGACCAGGCGCGAGGCGTTGGCGCGGGCGGCGCGGACCGTGCGGCCGCCGGCGATCTCGACCACGTAGGTCGTCCAGTCACCGAGATAGCCGATGTCGGCGACCTTGCCGGGGATGCGGTTGGGGCCGGGCGGCGGGGGCTCGAGGCTGAGCGCGATCTTCTCCGGCCGCACGGCGAGCCAGGCCTGGGCGCCGACGGCGATCGGGTCGTCCTCGAGCGCCTCGAAACCTTCCGGGCATTCGGCGGTCGCCAGTCGGATGCGCGCGCCGTCGGCCGCGCTCACCTTGCCCTCGAACAGGTTCACGTCACCGATGAAGTTGGCCACGTAACGGCAATTGGGGGCTTCATAAACTTCGGCCGGGCGGCCGATCTGGACGATCTCGCCGGCGCGCATCACGGCGATGCGGTCGGCGGTGACCATGGCCTCCTCTTGGTCGTGGGTGACGATCAGGAACGTCATGCCCAGGCGCTGCCGCAGGGACATGAGCTCGAACTGGGTCTCTTCGCGCAGCTTCTTGTCGAGCGCGGCCAGGGGCTCGTCGAGAAGCAGCATCTTGGGCCGGGGCGCGATCGCGCGGGCCAGAGCCACGCGCTGGCGCTGGCCGCCCGAGAGCTGGTCGGGCTTGCGGCGCGCGAGGCCCTCCAGCCGCACGAGGGCCAGCATCTCGGTGACGCGGTCGGCGATCTCGGCCTTGGGCAGACCACGCAGGCCGAAGGCGATGTTCTTCTCGACGCTCAGATGCGGGAAGAGCGCGTAGGACTGGAACATCATGTTGACCGGCCGCTGGTGCGGCGGCCGCCCGGCCAGGTCCTCGCGCGTCAGGGTGATGCACCCGGCGTCCGGCGTCTCGAAGCCGGCC
>CAMFHW010000256.1 GCA_945952175.1 uncultured Phenylobacterium sp.
GTCTCACTTCGGTGGCCGAGCGTTTTTGAAGTATCTGAAATTTGACAGAAAGACTATATTTGCTCTCGGAATTGGAATTTGCACGGTCGAGTTTAGCAAATTTGCGTGGACGGTCTCTTGCAAGTTGCTTGAGGTGGCCGCCGAAAACGTAGAGAGCGATGATCTTCAGCGTCAAATGTTGAAATTCTCCACGACGATGAAAGATCGACTGCGCGAGTTCGCTGAAATCGACTAAAATTGACGCTTCAGCCGCCTGGCTTGCCGATGTGGCCGTCGTACCAGTCGAGATAACGCCGCATCCGGTCCAGCAGGAAGCTCGGCCGCGTCAGGCCGTGGAATTGGCCGGGATAGATCACCAGCCGCGTCTCGACGCCGTTGCTGCGCAGGGCCTCGTACATCTGCTCGGAGTTCAGCAGCGGCACGTTGAAGTCCTTGTCGCCGGCCAGGAATAGGGTCGGCGTCTTGATCCGGTCGGCGTGCAGGAAGGGATCGGAGATCTTCAGCCAGGCCTCGGGATGCTCCCAGGGCTTGCCGAGTTCGACCTCGTAGTCGCGGACATACTGGTCGGTGCCATAGCCCGCCAGGACGTTGGAGATGCTGGCCCCGCTGGTCGCCGCCTTGAAGCGGTGGTCGGCGGTGATGACGTAGTTGGTCAGGATGCCGCCATAGGACCAGCCGCCGACGCCCAGCCGGTCGGGATCGGCGACGTCGAGCTTAGTGGCGTAGTCCACGCCAGCCAGCACGTCGGCCACCGCCTTGGGACCCCAATCGGCATAGATGGCGCTGGACCAGGCCTCGCCGCGGCCCGTCGAGCCGCGCGGGTTGGACGCCACCACCACATAGCCGTGGCCGGCCAGGGTCTGCCATTCGCGGTTCCAGCCGAGGTCGTACTGCGACTGCGGCCCGCCGTGCAGGCGCAGGATGGTCGGATACTTGCGGCCGGCCTGCCAGCCGGGTGGCTTGACCAGGAAGCCGTGCACCTCGCTGCCGTCTGCGCTGGGGAACCTGATCTCCTCGACGGAAGCCAGGGCCACATCCTTCAACCAGTCGTTCTGGTGGCTCAGCTGGCGCAGCTTGCCGCCCTCAAGCGCAAAGACCTCGGCCGGCGCGGAGGGGGAGGTGACCAGGGCCGCCACGCGGCCTTTGGCGTCGAAATCGAAGGCCTGGGCCACCTGGCGGCCGGCGATCAGCGGCTTGGGCGCGCCGCCCGCCGTCGGAGCCTCGGAGAGCGTCTCTGTCCCGTCGTCCTCGACGATGAAGCGGATCGACTTGCCGTCCGGACTGAAACGCGGCTTGGAGACATTGCGGTCCAGGCTGGGCGAGATCAGCCGCGGCGTCCCGCCCGCCGCCGGCACGACCGCCAGGTGGCGCACGCCATAGGCGATCAGCTTGACCGGTCCGCCCTGGAGATAGGCGATGGTCTTGCCGTCCGGGCTCCAGGCCGGCGCGCTCTCCCAGTCGGGATCGTTGTCTGGCCCCTCGAAGGTGGAGACCGCCCGGGGCTTCGAACCCGGCTTGGCGTCGACCACGAAGACGTCCCAGTTGTAGTCGCGGTCGGCCTCGGCGTGGCGCTTGGAGACGAAGGCGATCTGTTTGCCATCGGGGCTCCAGGACGGCAGCACCTCGTCATAGTCGCCGGCGTCGGTGACCCGTTCGGCCTTGCCGCTGGCGAGATCGAGCACATAGAGCCGCGAGCGCCGCGCGCCCAGATAGCCCTCGATGTCCTGCTTGAAGTAGTAGCGGTCGATGACGATCGGCTTCGGCCGCTTGGGATCGGTCTTGGGCTTGGCTGTTGCGGCGTCGCTCTTACCGGTGTCGTCGTCGCTCTTCTCCTCCGGCTCGCCATCCTTGAGGATCAAGGCCAGGCGCTTCCCGTCCGGGCTCCAACCATAGTCTTCGACCGACAGCTTGCCCTCGGTCAGCTTGCGGGCCTCACCGCCGGCGCGGTCCAGCAGCCAGAGCTGATCGGCCTCGTTCTCGTCGCCCCGGCCGGAGACGAAGGCAAGGTAGCGGCCGTCGGGGCTCCACTTGGGCTGGCTCTCGCTCTCCTTCGGCGTGGCGGTGAGCTGCAGCGTGCGGGCGCCGTCCCACGAGGTCATCCAGATGTGGGTCAGGCCCTTGTCCTGCTCGCGGTCCAGTCCCTTGACCTGGTAGGCCACCCAGGCGCCGTCAGGCGATACGGCGGGCGCCGCCACGGTCTTCTCGTTGAAGATATCGGCAGGCGTCAGGGTCCGGGGCGCCGCCAGGGCCGAGCCCGCCATCAGGGCCGCGGCCCCGCCGATCCAAAAAGCCCGCATGCGCAGCCCCCGAAACCCGAAATCAAGGCGCGGATCATGCGCAGCCGCGCTTGCGGCCGCAACATCCCACCGCATGCTTGTCAGGCGCCGCGGCGGCCCCTCTTATGCCCGCCGAACGTGTTCGAGGAGTCGGCGTATGGGCGGGATTGGAATGGGCAAACGGGCGTTGGTGGCGTTGGTGCTGGGCGCGGTCGCGGCCACGGCCGATCCGGCGGTCGCCGCTTCGCCCAAGGCCGAGGTCCAGGCCTGGCGCAGGACGCACGAGAAGGAGATCGTCACCGATTTCTCGAACCTGCTATCGCTGCCCAACGTCGCCACCAACCTGGCCGACGTCGACAGGAACGCGGCCTATATCTCCGACCTGCTGGCCAAGCGGGGCTTCAAGGTCCAGCTCCTGCGCGCCGCCCCGGGCACGCCGGCCTCGGTCTATGCGGAGCTGAAGACGCCGGGCGCCAAGCGCACCGTGCTCTACTACGCCCATTATGACGGCCAGCCGATCGGCCAGAAGGGCTGGATCACCAGCCCGTTCGAGCCGGCGATGCGCACGGCCCTGCCGGAGGCCAAGCCCATCGACTGGAAGGCGGCGACCGGTCCGCTCGATCCGGACTGGCGGCTTTATGGCCGCTCGGCCGGTGACGACAAGGGCTCGATCCAGGCCCTGATCAGCGCCTTCGATGCGCTGAAGGCTTCCGGCCGCAAGCCCTCGGTCAACATCAAGCTGCTCTACGAGGGCGAGGAGGAGCAGGGCTCGGCCCATTTCGCCGAGATCGTCCGCCAGAATCTCGACCTCCTGAAGACCGACCTGCTGGTCATGGGCGACGGGCCCATGCACCAGTCCGGCAAGCAGATGATCAATTTCGGCAATCGCGGCATCGTCAGCTTCGACGCCACGGTCTACGGCCCGTTGAAGCCGCTGCACGATGGCCACTATGGGAGCTGGGCGCCCAGCCCGACGGTCATGGTCGCCGACCTGGTGATGAGCCTGCGCGACGAGGACGGGAGGATCCTGATCCCCGGCTTCTATGACGACGTGACCCCGGTCAGTGAGGCTACCAAGGCCGCGCTCGCCGCCCTGCCGCCGGTCGAGCCGGACCTGAAGAAGGCCATGGGCCTGGGCCGCAATGTCGGGGGACCGCGCCTGGCCGACGGCTACCTGAAGCCGACCCTCAACATCCGGGCGATCAACGCCGGTGACAGCGGACCGCAGGCCGCGAACGCCATCGCCACCGAAGGCCGCGTCTCAGTCGATTTCCGCCTGGCGCCCGGAGAGACCCCGGCCCGGGTCAAGGAGATGACCGAGGCCTATCTGGTCCAGAAGGGTTGGTTCATCGTCCGCGGGACGCCCGACACCGCTGCGCGGCTCGCCCATCCGAAGGTCATCCGCCTCGACTGGGACGAGGGCGGCTCCATCGCCACCATGACGCCCATCGACCTGCCGGCCTCCAAGGCGGTGGCGGCCTCCATCGGCCGCACGGTCGGCTACGAGCCGCTGAAGATGCCGATCGTGGGCGCGAGCTCGGGCATGGCCGATATCGTCAACCAGCTGAAGGCGCCGATGGTCGGGGTCAGCATCGCCAACTACGACGACAACCAGCACGCCCAGAACGAGAACCTGCGGATCGGCAATCTCTGGGACGGCATCGAGGTCTATGCGGGCCTGCTGGCCGATCTGAACTGGTGAGGCGCGCCTAATTCGGGGACAGGTTGAATATCTCGCTCTTGGCCCGCTGACAGCCGGTCGTGATCGCCAGGCGAGATATTCAACCTGTCCCCGAATTAGCTCACCGGGCGCAGAGATACCGCGCCAACCGCTCCAGCCCCGCCGCGTTCTTCTCGGGCCGCGCGGCGAAGCACCAGCGCAGCCAGCCTTCGCCTTCCTCGCCGAAGGCTGCGCCGGGCGCGAGACCCAGCCCGGCCTCGGTGACCAGAGCCTTGGCGAGGGTGAGACTGTCCTCGCAGCCTGCCAGGCGGAAGAAGGCGTACATGCCGCCTTCCGGCTCCGGCGCCTCGACGCCGGGCAGGGCGCGCAGGCCGGCCAGCACCTGGTCCCGCGCCGCGCCGAGGTCCGCGCGCAGGGCGGTGACGTGCGGCTCGCCCTCGGTCAACGCCGCCACCGCGCCTTCCTGCACGAAGTCCGGCGCGCAGGAGGTGTTGTATTCGAGGAGCACGCCCAGGGCCTCGACCAGCTCGGCCGGCGCAACCATCCAGCCGAGCCGCCAGCCAGTCATCCGCCAGGCTTTGGAGAAGCTGTTGGTCGAGACCAGCCGGTCGCGCGGATCGGCCAGCGGCAGGAAGGACGGCGCCGAGCGGGCCGGCGAGAAGCTCAGCCGCTCATAGACGTCGTCGGCCAGGAGCCAGATGCCGTGCTTGCGGCAATGGTCGAGGATCGCCTGGCGGTCGTCGACCGCGAGCGTCCAGCCGGTCGGGTTGTTCGGCGAGTTCAGGAACAGGACCCGCGTGTCCGGCGTCAGGGTGTCGATCAACCGGTCGAGGTCGAGGCTCCAGCGGCCGTTACGCGGCTCCAGCGAGACCGGCGTGACCTGGGCGCCGAGGATGCGCGGGATCTCGGCCACGTTCGGCCAGACGGGCGTCACCACCGCCACCTTGTCGCCGGGCTCCACCAGGGCCTGGGCCGCGATCATCAGGGCGCTGACGCCCGAACTGGTCACCGCCAGCCGCTCCGCGCCGATCGGTGTCCCGTGCAGGTCGGAGAGGTAGGCCGCCAGCGTCGCGCGCAGGTCGGGCCGCCCGAGGTTGTGCGTGTAGAAGGTCCGCCCGTCGGTAAGGGCCCGGGCGGCGCGCTCGCGGATGAAGGCCGGCGTCGGCTGGTCCGATTCGCCGAACCAGAAGGCCAGTACGTCCGGCAGGCCCAGCCCGGCATTGGCCACCTCCCGGATCAGCGAGCTTCGAAGCTGGCGCACCTGAGGGCGGGCGAGGGCGGGGAAGGCCTGGGACATGCGGTCTAGTTAGGGCGCATCGGCCCCGCTTGCATCCCTGCGCCGCTGTCCGGACAAGAATTCACGGGCGTTGCAGTTTGGCGCGCCCTATGCATGGTCCAGCACAACCGTTTCGTCCGCTCCGACCGGACACTCGCTAGGACCGCTTATGACCGAAGCCGCCGAGGCCGCCCCCGCCAAGAACGAGACCTGGGAGGTCATCAAGACCGTCGCGGTCGCCCTGCTGATCGCTCTCGTGCTTCGGGTGATCCTGTTCCAGCCCTTCACCATCCCCTCGGCCTCCGAAGAGCCCAACCTCTACGAGGGCGACTATGTGTTCGTGACCAAGTTCGACTACGGCTGGTCGCGCCACTCGATCCCGTTCAGCCCGCCGCTGTTCTCGGGCCGCATCTTCGACAACCCGCCCAAGCGCGGCGACATCATCGTCTTCAAGCTGCCGCGCGATAACCGCACCGACTACATCAAGCGCCTGATCGGCGTGCCCGGCGACCGGGTGCAGATGAAGGACGGACTGCTCTACCTGAACGGCCAGCTCGTGCCCCGCGTGGTCAAGGAGACGGTGCAGGAGACCGGCGGCACCAGCGTGGTGCGTCCCGTCCAGCGTGTGCAGGAGACCTTGCCGGGCGGCCGCACCTACATGACCAACGACTTCGGCACGAACTACGACCTCGACAACACGCCGGAATTCACGGTGCCCGACGGCTACTACTTCTTCATGGGCGACAACCGCGACAACTCCGCCGACAGCCGCCTGCCGCCCGAGATCGGCGTGGGCATGGTGCCGGAGGAGAACCTGGTCGGCCGCGCCCGCGTGGTGCTGGTCTCCTGGTCGCAGGGCGCCTCGCTGTTCAAGCCCTGGACCTGGGTGCTGAACCTGCGTCCCAGCCGCTTCGGCCACGTCCTGCACTAGGGGCAACGGCGGCCTGCGTCCCGGAGCCGCCCTTGCCCCGGCGGGGCCTTCGTTCTAGCTACGGGCCTTCGATCCGGCTCGCGCCGGAGGTGTCCAGGGCTTTCGATGACCGAAAACGTGCGGAGCGCCGCCTCCGAAGAGCCGGGGGCGGTCAACGAGCTTGTCGAGATCGTCAAGACCGTGGCCTACGCCCTGGTGATCGCGCTCTTCCTGCGGGTGATCTTCTTCCAGCCCTTCACCATCCCCTCGGCCTCGATGGAGCCGACGTTGCTGGAAGGCGACTACATC
>CAMFHW010000257.1 GCA_945952175.1 uncultured Phenylobacterium sp.
AGCCCGAGCCGCCGCGGCCAAACCCCGTGCCGCCCGGCGGCGTGGTCCACATGGACGCCAAGCTGGTCAACGGCCAGGTGGTGCTCACCTTCCCGTGGGCGAACCCGAATGGCGCAGCCGTCTTCCGGCGGGGCGGGGCGATCTGGGTGGTGTTCGACGCCCCGGCCACCCTCGACGTGTCCAACGCGCCGCGCGGCCTGCGCCAGTTCTCGACCATGCAGGCGTTCAAGGGCTCGGACTATTCGGCGGTGCGCATCGCCTCGCCGACCGGCACGCCCTTCTTCGCCTCCAGCCAGGGCGGCCTCTGGACCGTCACGCTCGGGCCCGGCGCCCAGGGGCAGGGGGCCCTGGTCCAGATCTTCCGCGACGACGTCGGCGGGCCGGCCGCGCTGAAGGCCGCGGTCTCCGGCGCGACTCGCGCGGTCAAGGTGGCCGACCCCTACGTGGGCGACGTGGTCTCGGTGGTCACCGCCCTGTCGCCGGCCAAGGGGGTGCCGACGCGGCGCGAATATGTCCAGATGGCCGTGCTGCCCTCGGCCCAGGGCCTGGCCATGGAGTCCTATGTGGACGACCTGGCGGTCAGCCACGAGGGCGACCTGGTCCATATCGGCCGCCCTGCCGGTCTCACCCTGTCGCCGGCCTCGGCGGGGGTGGAGCGCGAAGAGGCGCAGCTCGGCGCGCCGCAGCCGGCCCTGATGCCGGCCCTGATCGACTATGAGAACTGGCCCAAGACCGGCCATGGCGGCTTCCTCAAGCGCTATGACAGCCTGCTCGACGCGGCCCAGCAGGAAGGCGCCCAGGGCAAGAACGCACCGACCGCCGCGCGCATGGCTCTGGCCCGTTTCCTGGTGGGTTCGGAACTGTCCTTCGAGGCGATCGGCGTCCTGAACGACACCGCCCGCGCCAATCCGCAGGTCATGGAGGACCCGGAGTTCCGCGGCCTGCGCGGCATCGCCCGGGTCATGGCGCGCCGCTACAAGGAGGCCCAGGCCGACTTCTCCGCGCCGATCCTGTCGGACGACCCCTCGGCCGCCCTCTGGCGCTCCTATATCGCCGCCCAGCTCGCCCAATGGGGTGAGGCCCGCGCCCAGTTCGCGGCCGGCGCCGAGGCGTTCAACCAGTTCTCGCCGGTCTGGAAGGCGCGTTTCGCCCGCTCCGACGCCCAGGCGGCCCTGGCCCTGGGCGACCTCGAAGGCGCCGACCGGTCGGTCAAGCTGGCCCTGATGGACAAGACCGAGGCGCTGGAGGAACTGGCCACCCGCCTGGTCGAGGCCAAGGTGGTGGAGGCCCGCGGCTATCCGGACCGGGCGCTGCGCATCTACGCCGCCATCGCCGGCGCGCCGACCGAGTCCCTCTCGGCGCCGGCCACCCTGCGCGCGACCCAGATCCGACTGCAGCTCGGCAAGATCACCCCGATCGAGGCCGCCGGCGTGTTCGACGGCCTGCGCTATCGCTGGCGCGGCGACGCCACGGAGCTGGAGACCATCCGCGCGCTCGGCCAGCTCTATCTGAGCCAGGGCCGCTATCGCGAGGCGCTGGAGGCGTTGCGTTCCGCCGGTCAACGGCTGCCCGACCTGCCCGAGGCCCTGCAGCTGCAGGCCGACCTCGGCGCGGCCTTCCGCTCGCTGTTCCTCGACGGCGCCGCCGACGGGCTGGAGCCGGTCCAGGCGCTCGCCCTGTTCTACGATTTCAAGGAACTGACCCCACTCGGCGCCGACGGCGACCTGATGGTGCGCAAGCTGGTCCGCCGGCTGATCGACGTCGACCTGCTGGACCAGGCGGCCGACCTCCTGAAGTACCAGGCCGACAACCGCCTGGACGGCGTGCCGCGCGCCCAGGTCGCCACCGACCTCGCCGTCATCTACCTGATGGATCGCAAGCCGGAACAGGCGTTGGACGCCATCAACGGCTCGCGCACCACCATCCTGCCGGCCTCCCTCAACGCGGAGCGTCGTCTGGTCGAGGGCCGCGCGCTGATGAATCTCGGCCGGCTCGACGCGGCCTTGGAACTGATCGAGCGCGACACCTCCCGCGAAGGCCAGGACCTCCGCACCGAGGTGGTCTGGAAGCAGAAGAACTGGCAGCAGGCCGGCTACCTGTTCGAGAAGAGCCTCGCCGACCGCTACAAGCAGGTTGGCCCGCTGAACGCCGAGGAGGAGGGCAAGCTGCTCCGGGCGGGCGTCGCCTACAGCCTGGCCGGCGACGACGGTTCGCTCGCGCGCCTGCGCCAACGCTACGGCAGCTTTGAGGACCAGGCGCACAATCCCGACGCCCTTCGCGTCGCCCTGTCCGGCGTCCAGGAAGGCTCGCTCAGCGTCGCCGACTTCGGCCGGGTCACCGCCGACAACGAAGCCTTCGCCGGCTGGGTCGACAAGATGAAGGTGCGCTTCAAGCAGAAGCCCGCCCCGGTGGGCCCGACCCGCCAGGCCGCTCAGCCGGCCGCGCCGCAGAAGCCGGCTCAGAAGCAGGCCCAGGCCGCGCCGCCGGCTAAAGCGGCCAAGAAGGGCTAGATCCTCACCTCTGGTGGAAGCTTTCCACGAGGCTTCCTGCCACGAGCCGCCAGCCGTCCACGAGGACGAAGAAGATCAGCTTGAAGGGCAACGAGACCACCACCGGTGGAAGCATCATCATGCCCATGCTCATCAGCACGCTGGCGACCACGAGGTCGATGACCAGGAAGGGTACGAAGAGCAGGAAGCCGATCTCGAAGGCGCGCTTCAACTCCGAGATCATGAAGGCCGGGGTGACCACGCGTAGCGGCAACTCCTGCAGCGTCGGCGGACGCTGGATCTTCGACAGGCGCACGAACAGGGCGAGGTCGTCGCGGTCGACCTGGCTCAGCATGAACTGCTTCACCGGCCCGCCGGCGGCGTCGAAGGCGGCCGGCAGCTCCATCTGCTGGTCGAGCAGCGGCTTGACCCCATCGTCATAGGACTTCTGGAAGGTCGGCCCCATCACGATCGCGGTCAGGAACAGCGACAGGCTGATGATCACCGCATTGGGCGGGCTCTGCTGCAGGCCGAGCGCCGTGCGCAGCAGCGACAGCACCACCACGATCCGCACGAACGAGGTGGTCATGATGACGATGGACGGCGCCAGGGACAGCACGGTCAGCAGGCCGACGAGCTGGACGACGCGCTCGGTCAGGCCGGCGCCGGTGCCGAGGTTGATGTTCACCGCCTGAGCGAGCGCATGGGCCGGGAAGATCAGGCCGGAGACCGTGGCCAGCAGGGCCAGGCCCGCGGCCTTGCGCAGGTCGGCCGGCGTCAGGTTTTCGAACAGGCCGCCGGTCAGGGCGTGGAACAGCTTACGCATCGGGGGACGTGACCTTGGCGGCGGCCTTGGGGACGACGGTCTTGGAGACGACTTGGCCCTCGCCCAGCAGCAGGAGTTGTTCTTCGCCGTCGCAGGACACCAGGACCAGCCGGCGCGCGGGATCGAGCACCAGGGTCTCGACAACGGCCAGACGGCGGTCCTTGCGTGTCGGGACCAGCCGACCGATCGCCTCGGGCCCGAAGCGGCGCAGGCCGGCGGCGGCCAGGCCGATCAGGCCGAGCGTGAGCACCAGGGCGAAGACGGCGCGGGCGAAATCGGAAAGCGGCATCGCAGGTCGAGGACTTGAAGGCGGCCAGCCAGGAGGCGCCAGCCGCTCACGCCTATGACCCGGCGGGTCTTAAGGACCGATTAACCCTGTTTATTCACCATGTTGGATCATGGATATCACCGACATCCCGCTGTTCCAGATGTTGCGCGGCCAGCTCGGTTACCTGTCCGAGCGCCAGCGGGTGATCGCCCAGAACGTCGCCAACGCCGAAACGCCCGGCTACCGGCCGACCGACCTGACCCCTTTCAGCTTCGACGCCCGCGTCCAGCAGCATCAGCTCGCGACCGGCGCCGGCGCCATGACCCAGACCCAGCCGGGGCACATGGCGCTGAACTCGAACAAGTCCCAGGGCGCGGCCGCCGTGCCCGGCGCCAAGTTCAAGGCCAAGAAGACCCCCGACTCCGAGACCACGCTCGACGGCAACCAGGTCGTGCTGGAGGAGGAGATGATCAAGATGAGCGATGCGCGGATGAACTACGACGCCGCCATCGGCTTCTACCAGAAGTCGCTGAACCTGCTGCGCATGGCCGCCCGCGCCCCGGGCCGCTGAAGAAGGGAAAGCCGACTAGATGCCCGACATCAAAGCGCCCGGCTCCGCCGCCCAGTCCATCGCCGCCTCGGCCCTGCGCGCCGAGCAGGGGCGCATGCGGATCATCGCCGAGAACATCGCCAACGCGAACTCGACCTCCAAGACCGCCGGCGGCGATCCCTACCGTCGCCAGATCCCCGTGTTCCGCCCCGTCGATGTGCCCGGGGGCCAGGGCGTGAAGATGGTCAAGGTCGATCCGGACCGGACCGACTTCCGCACCGAGTACGAGCCCGGCCACCCGTCGGCCGACGCCAAGGGCTATGTGAAGCTGCCCAATGTCGATCCGCTGGTGGAGGCGCTCGACATGCGCGAGGCCCAGCGGGCCTACGAAGCCAATCTCAACGTGATCGAGACCGCGCGGGCGATGGACAACCGCACGCTCGACCTGATCCGCAAATAGGGCGACCTGAGCCATGATGACCGCGCTCGCCGCCGCCAAGGCCTACGCCGCCACCCAGAACACCGGCGTCTCGACGCCTGGCGCGGCCGGCGCTTCGGAAGGCGGCATGGATTTCGGGGCCATGGTGAAGACCGCCATGACCGACGCGATGCACGCGTCCAAGCACGCCGAGACCCAGATCGTGGCCCACGCCCAGGGCAAGGCCCAGCTCATCGACGTGGCCACGGCCCTGTCCGCCGCCGAGACCAGCCTGGAGACCGTGATGGCGGTGCGCGATCAGGTGATCAACGCCTACCAGGAAATCATGCGTATGCCGATCTGAGGAGGCTCATATGCCCCGGCAGTCGCTTTCGGCGCCCCTTGTCGCCCTCGTCCTCACCGCCGCGCTGAGCGGCGCCGTGACCTTTGGATTCTGGAAACTGGGCGCGCTCGCGGCGGCCGATCCCATCGTGGCCGTGGCTTCGCGCTAGGTGCGCCGGCTGGTGATCATCCTGCTGCTTGGCGGCTTCGTCGTGGCCTCCGCGGCCGGCGCGGGCATGATGCTGGTGCTCTCGAAGATGGGCGCTTTCGATCCGCCCGCGAAGGCCCGGACCCGCTAGGCTTCAGCTTTCCTGGGGAGCCAGTTCGCCGTCCCCGTGTTACGGCTGGACCATGACCTCGCCCGCGATCGCGCTCACGGACATCGTCAAACGCTACGGAGCGCGGGCGGCGCTGGACGGCGTCAGCCTCACCGTGCCGTCCGGCCAGTTCGTGGCGCTGGTGGGCGCGTCGGGCTCAGGCAAGACCACCCTGCTCAAGACCATCAACCGCCTGGTCGCGCCGGACTCCGGCCGGATCGTGATCCAGGGCGACGACGCGGCGGGCCAGCCCGCGCCCCAGCTTCGGCGGCGCATCGGCTATGTTTTCCAGGAGATCGGCCTCTTCCCGCACCTGACCGTCGCCGAGAACATCGCCATCACGCCCAGGCTGCTCGGCTGGGACGCCAGCCGTATCGCCCAGCGCGTCGCGAACCTGCTGGGCCTGGTCGACCTGCCGTCGGAGATGGCGGGCCGGCGACCGGCGGAGCTTTCTGGCGGCCAACGCCAGCGGGTCGGCGTGGCGCGCGCGCTCGCCGCCGAGCCGCAGGTGCTGCTGATGGACGAGCCCTTCGGCGCCCTGGACCCGGTGACCCGCGACGCGCTTGGCCGCGACGTCCGCGCCCTGCATGAGCGCCTGTCCCTGACCACCGTCATGGTCACCCACGACATGGCCGAGGCGGTGCTGCTGGCCGACCGCATCGTGGTCATGAAGGCCGGCCGCCTGATCGCCCACGGCACGCCGGCTGAACTCGCCCATGACGCCGATCCGGAGGTGACCGCCCTAATGGACGCGCCGCGCCGCCAGGCGGAGCGTCTGCGCGCCAAGTTGGGGGAGGGCGCGTGAACGAACGTCTCGCGGCCGCGTGGGCCCTGCTGCCGGACTATCTCGGCTGGCATGTTCTGCTGAGCGCCTCAGCCCTGATCCTGGGCGTCGCCATCAGCCTGCCGCTGGCCGTGGCGGCGAGCCGCAGCGCGCGGCTGCGCTGGCCGGTCCTCGCCTTCGCGGGCCTGATCCAGACCATTCCGAGCCTGGCCCTCCTGGCGTTGTTCTATCCGCTGCTGCTGGCGCTCTCGACCCTGCTGAAGGGCGTGCTGGGCCACGGCTTCTCGGCCCTGGGCTTCCTGCCGTCGCTGCTGGCGCTCACCCCCCATTCGATGCTCCCCATCCCGCCGCCCGCCACGGCCGCCACCCTGGCTGTCCACCCCCCCGCCCCCCCCGCCCCGCCCGCCCTCGCCCTCCCCCCCCGCCAGCGCCC
>CAMFHW010000258.1 GCA_945952175.1 uncultured Phenylobacterium sp.
ATACGCGATTGCCTCTTGTCTCGTGGGCTCGGAGATGTGTATAAGAGACAGTCTCGATGGAGAGCGCGATCGAATCGTTGCCGTCGACATTGATGCTGGCGCCGCTGGCGTTGGTGATGTTGCCGGTGAAGGCCAGGGGTCCGGTGACCCGCACCCCGTAGCGGTTCGAGCCGGTCACGAACGGGCCGTCGGCGTCCCCGTCCCCGTCCTTGTCGGTGGTCGTGATCGTCTCGTCGATCGAGATGGTGCCGTTGTTGGTCAGCCCGCCCGTGTGACCGCCCAGGATCAGCACGCCGGTCGAGCCGTCGACCGCCGTGGTCTGGATCGTGCCGGAATTGGTGAGCGTGTTGTTGCTGTCGATGGTCACCACCGGCCCGGCCGTCGTCGGCTTGATGCTGCCGCCGGAGACGATGTTGATGTTGTCCGCCGCCCCGGCGTTGGCCGTCGAGGTGGCGACCGGCGCGGTCGTCGCCGTCGAGATCTGGGTCTCCGCCATGGCGCCGCCGGCGGCCATCAACCCCGCCGCTGACGCCGCAACCGGCCAGAACTGCATACGGCCACGCGGCGCCTTTTTCCGTGTCATGAGACTCCCCTCGATCGACCTTCTGCTAAGTCGGGGAAGAACATGTCTGTGCAATGTCAGTTTGTCTGCGCAATCATCTTGATTTAGACTTTCAATTACGCGTTCATTTCATTTTTGCATTGTACAATGAAACAATAATCTTAACCTATATTGTCACATGACTTGCATCGCCTCGCGACCGCGGGCGTCGACCTCGGCGCGCCGCGCGACCGGAATGTCCGGCCAAGGACCAGAGGCGTTCATGCAGATTTCTTCAAATTCAACAGCTTATGCTTCGAGCGGGGTTCAGCGCATGCTGGCCGCCCTGCTCGATCAGCAGGGCTCCGATAGTGGGCAAGATGTGCAGGGTTCGGAGGGGGCACGGCCGTCCGGACCACCCCCCGGACCCCCGCCCGGCGGCGACAGCCAGGCCTCCAGCCGTTTCACGGCGGACACCCTGTCGAGCCTGCTTTCGGTGCAGCAGGACAAACCGTCGGCCTCGGATATCGCATCCAAGCTGATCAGTGACGCCGACACCGACGGCGACGGCTCGCTGAGCTTCGACGAGATCAAGAAGGCGCTCGAGGGCGGCTCGTCCTCGACCTCGTCATCCTCCTCGACGACCGACACGAGCTCCAGCGACGACGCGCTCAAGGCGGCGATCGCCAAGCTCGACACCAATGGCGACGGCAAGATCTCGAGCAGCGAGCTGACCTCGGCGCTGGAGAACTTCAAGGCCTCGCACAAGCATGGCCACCATCACCACCACCAGATGGCCGAGACCTCTCAGACCACCACCACGACCACCTCGTCGACCACGACCACGGACGACACCACGACCGCCACCACGGCCGCCACCACGGCCGCCGGGTGATCGCGACGCGGGATGGCGTGCGCCCTCGCGCCATCCCGCCTGGCCGAGTTTCAGGGTCGGATAGAAGGTCCGACCCTTCCGGGGCGTTTCGTCTCCAGAGGTCTGGAGCGTGTCGCCCGACCTGCCTTAGCTTGCCGACAGCGGCAGCCGCACCCGGGCCGTCAGGCCAGGCTCGGTGTTCTCCAGGGTCACGTCGCCGCCGTGGGCGCGGGCGATGGATCGGGCCACCGCGAGGCCCAGGCCGACGCCGCGCCCGTCCAGCGTGCGGGCTTCATCGGCGCGGTAGAACGGCCGGAACACCCGCTCCAGGTCCGCCTCGGCTAAGGCCGCCGCGCCGTCGGCGATCTCCACCACCGCATCGCCATCGGCGGCGGTCAGCTTGACCTCGGCGCGGCGGCCGTACTTCACGGCGTTGTCCACTAGGTTGTCGAACAGCCGCTGCAGGCCGAGCGCGTCGGCCTCCACGGTCGCCGGCGCGCCATCGGCCAGCACGACCTCCTTGCCGGTCTGGGCAGCGTCGTCGACCAGGCATTCCACCAGCGACAGCAAGTCCAGGCGCTCGCGCGGGCGGCCCGCGCTGGCGTCGCGGATGAAGGCCAGCACCGAGGAGATCATCTGCTCCATCTGCTCGACGTCGGCGATCACCGCCTGGCGCACCGGTTCCGGCGCGGCCTCCAGCTTGAAGCGGATACGGGCCAGCGGCGTGCGCAGGTCGTGGCTGATCGCACCCACCATGGCCGTGCGATCCTCGATATAGCGCTTCAGCCGGGCCTGCATGTCGTTGAAGGCCTGCGCCGCCATGCCGATCTCGGCGGGGCCGGACAGCGCCATCAGCGGACCGCTGGGATCGCGGCCCAGCGCTTCGGCCGCGTGGGCGAAACGGCCGATCGGCGCGGTGATCCGGCGGGCGAACAGGTAGCCCAGCGGCGCGGTCAGGACGAGGCACCCGCCCAGCCACAGCAGGAACCGCCGCTGCCAGTCGTTGGGGAAGGATTCCGCCTTGGGCTTCACCACCAGCCAGCGGCCGTCCGACTGCTTCAGGGCGGCGGTGAACTCCCCGAACAGCGGCAGGCCGCCGGCGTTGAAGCTCATCGCGCGGCCGCCGGGGCCGGCGACGTCCTGGGTCGGTCCCACCCCGCGCGGCGCCGGGCCGCTATCGGGACCGAGGCCTGGGCCGGGTCCGTCGCCGCGCATCATGAAGCCCGGGCCGCCGTCGGGCGGCGGGCCACCCGGCATGGGCCCAGGTCCGATCGGGCCGGCCCCCGCCGCGCCCATGCCGACGGGGCGGGCGTCGCCGGCGTCGGGCGCGCGATCGCGCAGGTGCTGGAAGCGCACGGGAAGACGTTCACCGAACGGCGCCCGCATGAGCAGGTTCGGGTTCGGCGCGTGCTGGGTCAGCCGCACGTCCGCCTCCGGCACGCCGAGCAGGTTGGCCATCTGCCGCCGCGACCATTCGGTCGATCGCATCCGGCCGCCTTCGCCCGGCGGGCGCCGCTCGCGCCGCGGCTCTGGCTCGACCGGAGGGTCGTTCTGGACGTCGCGGGTCAGTTCGTGGCCATAGCTGGGCTTCAGCGATCCGCCCTTCAGGGCGCGGACCACCTCCTCCATCCGGTAGACCGGGCGGGGCGGCGGCGGCATCAGCACCACCACCGCGAAGATCATGATCTGGCCGGCGATCAGGCTCGCGACCAAGAGCGCCACCAGCTGCAGGGCGATGGGCGCCCGCGTGCGCCCGATCGACGTCACCGGCGCGGCCTCACGGGCGGGTCACCTTGGCGTCGAACATGTAGCCCGCGCCGCGGTAGGTCTTGATGATCTCCTGCGGCGAGCAGTCGTGCAGCTTGCGGCGCAGGCGGCTGATCTGCACGTCGACCGCGCGGTCGAACACGTCGCTGTCGGCGCCGCGCGCCTTCTCGATCAGCTGGTCGCGCGACAGGATCCGCTGCGGATTGTCCAGGAAGGCCGAGAGCAGCGAGAACTCGCCCGCGGTCAGCAGGATCGACACGCCGTTGGGCGCCCGCAGCGTGCGGCGCACGCCGTCCAGGGTGAAGCCCAGGAAGTAGTAGGCCTTGCCCTTCGGCGGGGCCCCGGCGCGGTTGTCCTCGCGGCGGCGCAGGACGGCGCGCACCCGGGCCAGCAATTCGCGCGGGCTGCAAGGCTTGGCCAGGTAGTCGTCCGCCCCGAGCTCCAGCCCCAGGATGCGGTCGATCTCCTCGCCCATGGCGCTGACCATGATGATGGCCGGCCCGCCGCCATCGGCGACGCGGCGGCAGATCGACAGGCCGTCCTCGCCCGGCATCATCACGTCGAGCACGATCAGGTCGATGGGCGCGGCGGCCAGCGCCTGCTCCATGGTGATGCCGTCCGACGCGAGGTGCACGCCATAGCCGTGCTGGGTCAGGTAATCGGCGACGCGTTCGCGCAGGTCCTGGTCGTCGTCGACCACCAGGATTTGCGGAATCGGGTTCGGATTCGTGGCGAGGTTCATGGTGGCGTCCGTGACGTCCAACTATGGCCCCTCTATCGCATGCTCGCCACAATTCGCCCAAGCGGCGCTGTGACGCGCCAAATTCCGGCTCAGCCGCCGTGGCGACCGGGACGCCCCGGCTGGTCCCGATGCATCATCATCGCCATGGGCGGTCCGCCCATGTGCGGGCCGCGCAGCCGCTCCAGCGCGTCGAACACCTGCTGCTGCTCGGAGCTGAGCGCGGCGTAGAAGGTCCGCGTCGCGGCCTCCATCCTGGCGTGGCGCGCCTGCATCTCGGCCATCATCTTGTCCATGTGGTCGAGCCGCTGCGGCGTGGTGGAGGGCGGGCCGTCCGGCGGACCCATCGGATGGTCCGGGCGCGGCGGCGGGCCCATCGCGGCCTCGAAGGCCTGCCAGGCGCTCTCCTGGTCCGGACGCAGGCGCAGGATGACGTGCATGTCGCGCGCCATCTGGACGCGATGCTCGGCCATCTTCTTTTCCATCTCGGGCGAGGGCGGGCCCATCTCCCGATGCATGCCCACCATGTCGTGCGGCGGGGGCGGCGGCCCCATCTGGGCGTCGGCCGGGCCGGCCAGGGACGCCAGGCCGAGCGCCGCGGCGATCACCGAAAGTCTGCGGATCATGGATTTTCCCCAACTGCTTGGGGCGATGCTTCGCACGCGACCGCTACGGCCCGATTTCGCACCCGACCCGCAGCTTGAAACAGTCGGGAAACGGCGTCGCTAGCCCAGGGCCTCGTACACCGCGGCGGCCAGGCCGGCCCCGCGCGGCTCGCCCACCAGTTCCGAGCCCATCTGGTTGCAGACATAGCCGATGGACAGCCGCCGATCGCGATCGGCGCAGCCGAACGAACCGCCCCAGCCGGAATGGCCTACCGTCGCCGGGTTCGGGCCGTAGACGCCGATCAGATTGTGCGCCACGCCCATGCCCCACTGCGGATTGAAGCCCAGCATGAGGTCGGGCCGGTCGGCGACGACGGCGCACATCTGGTCGATCGCGCCCGCCGCCACGCGGCCTTTCCCATCCATCGCGATCAGGTCGTAGACGGCGCAGACGCCGCGCGCGCTCGCCTGGCCGTTCAGGGCCGGCATCTCCGCGCGACGCCAGGAGGTCAGGTTGGCCCGCGCCGGCTCCTGGGCCGGATTGAACAGGGCCATCCGCGCCGGCTCGGCCAGGGGCATGGCCGAGACGTCGACGGGCGAGCGCGGCGGCAGGAGCTCGGCCACCCGTCCATCCTCGGCGCTCGGCAGGCCGACGAAGACGTCCGCGCCGTGGGCCACCGCCTGCGCCAGGACCTGGCCGAGGCTCCGGCCGGTCGCCCGGCGCACGATCTCGCCGGCCAGGAAGCCGTAGGTGGCCGCGTGGTAGGAATTGGCGCTCCCGGGCGCGAACGCCGGCGCTTGGGCCGCAAGCCGGCCGCAGACCAGGTCCCAGTCCTCGAGATCCTCCAGCGTGGTCGCCGCCGCCCAGCCGGGCAGGCCCGCCTGGTGCGACATCACCTGGGCCACCGTGATCGCGCCCTTGCCGCCTTGAGCGAATTCCGGCCACAGCTCGGCCACCGGCTGGTCGTAGGCGACCAGCCCCTCGCCCACCGCCCAGGCCACGCACAACGCCGCCGCGCCCTTGGTGGTCGACCAGACATTGACGAGGGTGTCAGCGGTCCAGGGCCGGGTCCGCGCCGCGTCGGCCGAACCGGCCCAAAGGTCGACGATCCGCTCGCCCTCCCGCATGACCACCAGGGCCGCGCCGACCTCCTCATAGTCGTCGCCACGCGCGAAATTGGCCGCGAAGGCCTCGGCCACGCCCGCCAGTCCTGGCGCGGTGGTTCCGCCGATCTCGATGCTCATGCCGCGATCCTCGCCCTCAGGCCCCCGGCCAGCAGCCGGACATGCTCGTCCACCACCACCTCCGGCGCGGCCACCTGTGGCGTGAACCACTTGTGCAGCCAGCCGAACGCCCCGGCCATGGCGAGCGCCACGCCGTCCAGGTCCACGTCGCGCACGCTGCCCTCGGCCACGCCCTCGCGGGCGGCGTTGGGGAAGCCGTGATGCAGGCGCTGGACCTGGGCCATGATCTGCGGCCGCGCCTCGGCCGGCAGGGCCTCGACCCCGGCCAGGGGCGCCAGCGGGCTGAACTCGTCGCGCACATTGGCCTCGACCAGCAGGCGCAGGCCGGCCAGCGACCGCTCGGCCACCGAGCCCCCGGTCAGCTCCACCGCCGCCAGCACCCGGTCGGCCAGGCCGAAGGCGCGGCGATAGCAGCGCGCCACCAGGTCCGGCTTGTCCGCCAGGTAGTGATAGACCACGCCCTTGGTCGCCCCGACCTCGGCGGCGATCTCGTCCACCGACGTCGCCTCGACGCCCTTGCGGTTGAACAACCGCGAAGCCGCGCAGAGCAGGGCCTCCAGCTTCATGGCCTGGGCGTCCTCGCGGTCGAACAGGTTGCCGCGCGGCTGACGCAGCAGGCCCACATCGAGGGGCTGGAAATCCATCGCCGCCTTCGG
>CAMFHW010000259.1 GCA_945952175.1 uncultured Phenylobacterium sp.
GGCCGCGGCCGAGGCCGAGGTCAAGGACATGTGCGAGAAGCTCCTCGCCAACACCGTGATCGAAGGCTACCGGGTCGAGGTGGCGTGATCCGGGCGGCGGCGCTCCTGCTGGCGGCGGGCCTCGGCCTTGCCGCCTGCTCGAAACCCGCCCCGCCGGCGCCCGTCTCGCAAATGCGCTTCGACTGCGCGCGAGGCTATGACCGCCTGCTGACCGCCATCGTCGCCGAGCCCGGCGTCAAGCTCGCCAACACCCCCGGCGAGCCCTACCGCTACTACAGCCTCCCCGACGGGTCGGTGTCCTATGTGGTCACCCTGCCGGGCGCGCCGGCCCATCCGGCGGTGTTCATGCAGCTCGCCGGCCCCGGCGGCACGACCACGCTCGGTTGTCCTTATGGCGACAAGCCTTCCTACGACCGCTTCGTCACCTATCTGAAGGGCCTGGCCAAGGCGCGGAGGGGATGATGGGCGGCTACCACCTGGCGGAAGTGAACATCGGCACGCTGAAGGCGCCGATCGACGACCCGCTGATCGCCGAGTTCAAGGCCAATCTCGAGCGCATCAACGCGCTCGCCGAGGGCCAGCCGGGCTTCGTCTGGCGCCTCACCGGCGAGGGCGACGACGCCACCGACATCCAGCCCGATCCGGAAAACCCGCTGCTGGCGATCAACCTGTCGGTCTGGACCGACCCGGACGCGCTCGCCGCCTTCGTCTACCGCACCGCCCACCGCGACATCATGCGCCGCCGCGCCGAATGGTTCGACCGGATGGAGCTCTACATGTGCCTGTGGTGGGTCCCGGTCGGCCACCAGCCGACCCCGGCCGAGGCCATGGCGCGGCTGGAGATCCTGCGTCGCAAGGGGCCTGGGCCCGAGGCCTTCACCTTCCGCACCCCCTTCCCCGCGCCCGACGCCGCCGAGCCGCCGGCGCCCATCCTGGACGAGTGCGCCTGAATGGCGGGCTGGCGCCTGGCCCAGTACAACGTCACCACCCTGCGGGCGCCGCTCGACGCGCCGGAAAGCGCCCCGTTCCGCGAGGCGCTCGACCACATCAACGCCCTCGCCGAAGCCAGCCCGGGCTTCGTCTGGCGCGCCAAGGGCGAGGGCTTCGACAGCGCCACGCCGGCGGCCGACCAGAACCCGCTCTACATCGTCAACCTGTCGCTCTGGGAGAGCGCCGAGGCCCTGGCCGCTTTCGCCTACCGCACCGAGCATCGGGAATACGTCCGCCGGCGGCTGGAATGGTTCGAGGAACATCCGGGCCCGTCCTTCGTCCTCTGGTGGGTCCCGGCCGGCGAGATCCCGACCGGCGAGGACTGCGAGGCTCGCCTGGCCCACCTCGCCACCCATGGCCCGACCGGCCACGCCTTCGACTTCCGGAGCCGAATCCCCGCCCCCGCCCTGGAAACGGCCGTCAAATCGGCCTATGAGGCCGCCCCATGAAAGCCGCCGTCATCGTCTTCCCGGGCTCGAACTGCGACCGTGACTGCAAGGTGGCGATCGAACGCTCCACCGGCGCCCAGGTGGAGATGGTCTGGCACGGCGAGACGCACCTGCCCCAGGGCCTCGACCTGATCGTCCTGCCCGGCGGCTTCTCCTACGGCGACTATCTGCGCTGCGGCGCCATGGCGGCGCTCTCGCCGGTCATGGCCGAGGTCAAGGCCGCCGCCGACCGCGGCGTCGCCACCGTCGGCATCTGCAACGGGTTCCAGATCCTCTGCGAGGCGGGCCTGCTGCCCGGCGCCCTGCTGCGCAACGAGGCGCTGAAATACGTCTGCAAGGCGGTCGACCTCGAGGTCACCAACGCCCAGACCCGCTTCACCGCCGGCTATGGCGGCCGCCGCCAGGTCACCATGACCGTCGGCAACGGCGAGGGCAATTTCTTCGCCGACCCCGAATCCCTGGCCCGCATCGAGGGCGAGGGCCAGGTGGTCTTCCGCTATCTCGACAATCCCAACGGCTCGACGGCCAGCATCGCGGGCATCGTCAACGCGCATGGCAACGTCCTGGGCCTCATGCCCCACCCCGACCGCGCCTTCGAGGCCGAGCTCGGCTCCGCCGACGGCGCGACCCTCTTCCAGAGCGCGCTCGCCAGCGCCTAGGCGCGGGTTGTCGCCGCCCCCGCTCCGTCATCCTGGGCCTTGTGCCCAGGACCCCTCTATCCGCTGGCTTTGAGCGATCGCGCGAGGCGTCAACGTCAACGCGTGTTCGGCATCGCAACACCCGTGTCGGCAGGGGTCCTGGGCACAAGGCCCAGGATGACGGGGGTGGAAAGTCCGCACACCAGCGCCCTCAACAGCCCCGCCTGATTCTTTCCGAATATTCACGTTACGCGGCGTAGCGCCGGTGATCAGATGCGCGCCTGCTCCGCGCGCCTGCGGACCCGGGAGACTCTCCATGCGCACGTCCTTCGCGATCGCCTTGCTGGCGACCGCCGCCCTCGGCCTCGCCACGCCCGCCGCGGCGGTCATGAACACCCAGGCCAATGTCGCCGCCGCGGTGGCCGACGCCAACCGCCCGGCCGACGACGTCAAGCGCGACGCCGACCGCAAGCCCGCCGACATGCTGGCCTTCACCGGCGTCAAGCCCGGCGACAAGGTGGCCGACCTCATTCCCGGCGGCGGCTATTTCAGCCGCCTGTTCTCCGCCGCCGTCGGCGAGAAGGGCGCCGTCTACGCCTACATGCCGAGCGAGTTCGCCAAGTTCTCCAAGTCGCCCCTGCCGGCCACCGGCTCGCATCCCGATCCCAAGCGGCCGAACATCACCTTCCTCACCGCGCCGATGAACGACTTCGCCACGCCCGAGAAGCTCGACGTGGTCTGGACCTCGCAGAACTATCACGACCTGCACGACAGCTTCGCCGCTCCGACCGACGTGGCCAAGGTCAACAAGGCGATCTTCGACGCCCTGAAGCCCGGCGGCGTCTACATCGTGCTCGACCATGCCGCCGCCGATGGCTCGGGCCTCACCGCGACCGACACCCTGCACCGCATCGACGCGGCCACGGTCCGCAAGGAGGTCGAGGCGGCCGGCTTCAAATACGCGGGCTCCCTGGACGTCCTGCGCAATCCCGCCGATCCGCGCACCGCCAACGTGTTCGACAAGTCGATCCGCGGCCACACCGACCAGTTCGTCTTCAAGTTCATCAAGCCCGGCAAGGCGGGCGGCGTACCGAAGATGCCGAAGAAGAAGTGATGCCGGGCGCGCAACGATCGATGCTCCCGTAGGTCGTTCCTGTCGGAAGATTCACGTTACGCGCCCCTGGGGCGATGCTCTGATCTCCCGGTGTCCGCGGAGCCGGGAGGATATCCATGACCCACAGATCCCTGGCCGCCGCGCTGGCGGCCCTGGCGACCGTCTGCGCCGCCCCGGCGGCCCTGGCCGCCATCCCCGCCTATGTCACCGCGGCGGTGGCTGATCCGGCCCGCCCCGAGGCCGACAGGAAGCGCGACGCCAACCGCAAGCCGGCCGAGATGCTGGTCTTCGCCGGCGTGAAGCCCGGCGACAAGGTGGCCGACCTCGCCACCGGCGCCCCCGCCGGCGGCTATTTCGCCAAGCTGTTCTCGGCCGCCGTCGGCCCCAAGGGGGCGGTCTACGCCTTCGAGCCCGCCGAATTCGTCCAGTTCTACAAGAACGGCGTATCGGCCAACGCCAGCCATCCCGACCCCAAGCGGCCGAACCTGACCTTCCTCACCGGCCCAGTGAACAACTTCGCCGCACCGGAGAAGCTCGACCTCGTCTGGACCTCGCAGAACTACCACGACCTGCACGACGGCTTCTCCAGGCCGGCCGATCTCGCCAAGGTCAACAAGGCCGTGTTCGCCGCCCTGAAGCCCGGCGGGACCTATGTGGTCCTCGACCACGTCGCGGCGGCCGGCTCGGGCCTGCGCGACACCGACACCCTGCACCGCATCGACCCGGCCGTGGTCCGCAAGGAGGTCGAGGCCGCCGGATTCAAGTTCGTCGGCGAGAGCCAGGTCCTGCGCAATCCCAAGGACCCTCGCACCGCCAACGTCTACGACGCCTCGATCAAGGGCCGCACCGACCAGTTCATCTACAAGTTCAGGAAGCCGGGGTAGCGCCAAGCCCCACCCTCAAGGTGTCACTCCGGTTTCGCCGCAAGCGAAGACCGGGACCCATGCGCGCGGGGCGTTCACGAGGGATCGGTGTCTGTGGGTCCCGGACAAGCCCTGCGGGCTTTCCGGGCTGACACTACGGGGTGGCGGTTCAGTTCCGCGCCGTCTGCTCCGAGCTCCGCAGCAGGAAGGCCAAGACCTCGGCGACGGCCACATAGAGCCGTTCGGGGATCTCGGTCTCGAGCTCCAGGGTCGAGAGCGCCTCGGCGAGGGGGGCGTTCTCGCTCAGCGGCACGCCGTGTTCGCGGGCGGTCGCGATGATCTTCTCGCCGATCTGGCCGCGGCCAGTGGCCACGACCTTCGGCGCGCCGGCCCCGTCATACTTCAGGGCCACGGCGATCTGGCGCTTGTCGCTCATACGGCCTGGTCCAGGAGCTGGCCGGCCGAGGTCGGGGCGGCGGGCGGCACGCCCTGGTAGACGGCGACGTCGGCGCGCACCTCCGGCCCGGCCAGGGCCCCGACCAGTTCGGCCGCGCGAGCCTTCAGCAACGCCGCGCCCTCCGGCCGCGCCGCCCAGATCGCGACGCCCAGCTGGCCGCCGACCAGGGTCAGGTGGGCGGTCACCGGGCCCAACGGCTCGATATCGACCCCGAACCGCGCGCGCCAGGTCGGGCCGGCCTCGGCGTCGCCGCCGCGCCCACGGCCGTCGCGACTCACCTCGAACTGAGCCACGGCCGCGCCGAACGGCGTCTGCACCGGCGCCTCGAAGTTCCAGCGGCTCACCGGGTCGGCGTCGCGCTCCGGGAGGCTCGCGATCTGCAGCAGTTCCAGCCGCGCCAGCGCCGAGTCCGTCTCCTCCGCCAGCCTCTGCCGCTGAACCTCGTCCGGCGAGTCCCGGTCCAGGCCCGGCATGGCCGCCCTCTGCCCCGCGGTCGGCCCGCCGCGATAGGGCGGCGGCGGCCGGGTTCCGGACGCGTTGCGGCGCGTCGGCATCGGCCCGGCGTTGGCCAGGGCCTGGCGCAAGAGCAGCAGCCCCGCCTTCAGGTCGGAATTCACCGGCGACTGGGCCGGATTGGCGGCGAGATCGGCTTCCAGCAACAGCCCCGATCCCGACAGGGCCTTGGCCACGTCCGGCGCCTCGGCCTCGGCGGTCAGCGGCGTCTGCTGGGCCAGCACCCGCGCCGCCGCCTGGCGCACGGCCGGCGGCAGGTTGGGCGAGTTCACGGCCTGGGCCAGGTCCGCCAACAGCGGCGCGAGCCCATCCTGCTTGACCACCGCCTGCTGGGCGGCCTGGGCCACCACCTGGGCGCGGGTCTGGCCCTGGGGCGCGGCGGGCGCCTGCGGCGTCGCGGCCGGCGTCTGGGCCTCGATCTCCGAGACCCCGATGATCCGCACCAGCCGCCCGATCGGCCCAGCCGCGTTCGCCTCGGCGATGCGGCCGCTCACATGCCCGGCCAGGGTGGCGAGCGTGCTGTTGGCTCTGTCGATCGGCGGAATGGCCAAGCTTCTGATTCCCTTCGGGAACCAAAGCTATGAAAGCCTGGTGAAGCGGGCCTTAAAACGCATCACCTCTCCCCCTGCAGGGGGAGAGGAATTCGCTTACTCCGAGATCGTCACCTTCTTCACCGTCGGATCGGCGTCGATGTCGGCCTTGTGGAACGGCAGCCGCACCCAGCCCTTCTTGGCGTGCAGGACGGTCTGGTCCGCATAGTGCGGCGAAGCTGGGTCGGTCGACTGGCTGTAGGTGAGGATCGCGTCGGCCACGGGCCCTTGCGGATCGAAGGTCACCACCTGGATGTAGCTGGAGCCGTGATAGGGGATCATGCCCAGGCCCGGGACCAGCTTGGATTGCTGGGCGTTCAGCACGCCATCATTGCCTTCTCCGCCATGCACCGGGATGCGCTGGTCGCCCTTCACCGCGAATTGCACCTGGCCCCAGGGCGCATCCAGCGGGATGTTCGCCGTCTGCAGCACGTCCACGGCCTTGGCGAGCGCGCCCAGCAGCTTGGCGCCGGTTTCCGCATCGGTCTTCAGCCCGTGCGGCGTATGGATCGGGTCGGCCGGGTCGAAGGCCGTCGCCCAGACGCCCGGGATGCGCTCGGCGTTGCGCCAGAACTCGACGAACAGGTGGGCGCCGACGCTGTCGACGTTCATCCGCCGGTCCCATTTGGCGAGCACGGCGCAGGCCGGGCCCACATCGACGCTCTTGCCACCGCTCAGCACCACCGGCACCGCGCCGCCGCAGACCTTGGCCAGGTCGTCCAGCACCAGTTCGGCCGCCAGGTTGCGATTG
>CAMFHW010000260.1 GCA_945952175.1 uncultured Phenylobacterium sp.
TCTACACGTAAGGAGTCGTCGGCAGCGTCAGATGTGTATAAGAGACAGTCGACGGGCCGTTCAACTTCAACGTCGGCGCCCTCTACCTCGACTTCAAGGCGGGCGGCGACTACTTCGTGATGTTCAACACGGGGACGGCCTACTATCAGGTCAACAACCTGTTCAACACCGGCAACGCCAACTGCACCACCGGTGCGGCCTGCGTCGCCGTCGACCCGAAGCAGGATCCCGATCGGTCGGGCCACAACTACTACGACAATTACGGCCCCTATCATCTGAAGTCGTCCGCCCTGTTCGGCGAGGCCTACTATCAGATGACCGACGACTTCAAATGGACCCTCGGCCTCCGCTACACGGATGACGACAAGAAGGTCGAGAACCACGCCGTGGCCCTCGGCACGACCGGCAGCGGCATCATCGGTCCGCCTCCGGGCGCTCCGGCGGTGGGCTCCGTCGAGTACAAGGAAACGA
Source organism: uncultured Phenylobacterium sp. (assembly GCA_945952175.1). Classification (GTDB taxonomy): domain Bacteria; phylum Pseudomonadota; class Alphaproteobacteria; order Caulobacterales; family Caulobacteraceae; genus Phenylobacterium. Next base: position 472 of record CAMFHW010000260.1, read on the forward strand.
CTGGCCGCTTCGGCTTCGACTGGAAGCCCAAGCTGTCGTTCACCGACCAGACCCTGGTCTACGCCTTCTTCTCGCGCGGCTATAAGGCCGGCGGCCTGAACCCGGCCTGCTCGCCGACGGTCGGCATCTGCCCGAAGGCGACCTTCGATCCGGAGTTCGTGAACGCCTTCGAAATCGGCACCAAGAACACCCTGCTGGGTGGCGCCATGGTGCTGAACCTGACGGCCTTCCACTATGACTACACCGGCTATCAGGTCTCCAAGATCGTCAACCGCACCTCGGTCAACGAGAACATCGACGCCAAGATCAACGGCGCCGAGTTCGAGTCGATCTGGTCGCCGGTCGAGCACCTGCGCTTCAACGCCAACATCGGCTATCTCGACACCGAGATCAGCAACGGCACCTCGATCGACGTCTTCAACCGGACCCAGAGCAACCCCGCCCTGACCGTGGTGAAGTCGAGCTCGGCATCGAACTGCGTGGTGCGGACGACGGACGCCGCCGCGGCCCTCGCGGCCGCCAATGCGAGCAACCCCTTCGCCCTGCTCGGCGTCTGCACCCCGGCCACCACGACCGGCGCGGGCACCGACATCGGCGGTGGCGCGATCGCGGTCGGCACCAACGCCTTCGGCGGCCTGGTGTCGGACGGCGTGCCGCTGGCGCTGAAGGGTAAGGAACTGCCGAACGCGCCGCACTGGACCATCAGCCTCGGCGCCCAGTACGACTACGACTTCGGCAACGGCTGGAACGCCGTGGCGCGGGCCGACTACTACCATCAGTCGGAAACCTTCGCCCGGATCTACAACTCCGCCGCCGACCGCATCGACAGCTGGCAGAACCTCAACCTGACCCTGACGGTGGCTAACAAGGACAAGGGCTGGAGCTTCGACGCGTTCGTGAAGAACGCGACCGACGAGACGGCCATCACCGACTTCTATCTGACCGACGACTCGTCGGGCCTGTTCCGCAACGCCTTCTTCACCGAGCCGCGCACCTACGGGTTCGCGATCACCAAGTCCTGGTAGGCGACGCGACCTGATCCTTCCGGATCGGCATTTCCTGGAGGGCGGCGGAGCGATCCGCCGCCCTTTCTTCTTGCCCTCGACGGCTTGCGATTCGATCCCGCCGCGCGACTTTCACTCTTCGGTATGGAATCTGTGCCCGCCAAACGCCCGTGAATAGCCCGCGTTTCCGAATGATTTACTTTCGAGTCAAAGAACGCAGATCATTTTTGTGCGCCAAGTTCGAAAGCGCGGTATTTGCGCCACAATACGGCGTAAGCGGAACTGAATTGCGATAACTTATCGCCCATAACAATTGACGGGGCCGCAGAGCCCCCTGAGGGTCCGCCCACGTCCGGGCGCCTCCCCGCTCCCGGGCTTCATTGCATGCGCATCACACAGGCGACACGGGCGTCCGACCGCTCGCGCCGTCTTGGGAGGACCTATGACGTCATTCAACAGCCTCCGGCTGCGGAGCGTGCTGGCGATGGGGGCTTCGGCCCTCGCCATCACCTCGTTCGCCGTTCCCGCCCTCGCTCAGGAGCAAGCGAAAGGGGACGACTTCCAAATCGAAGAGCTGGTCATCACCGCCGAGAAGCGGGAACAGGCCCTGCAGGACGTGCCGGTGGCCGTCTCGGCCTACACCTCGAACCAGCGCGACGTCGTCGGCATGACCGGCATCCAGGACTTCGTGAACTTCACGCCGGGCATGAACTATTCCGGCACCGACCGGGTGTCGCTGCGCGGCGCCGGCCGCAACACCTTCTACATCGGCAACGACCCGGGCGTGGCCACCTACTCGGACGGCTTCTATTCGGCCTCCTCGTCGGAGCTGTTCAAGAGCCCGCTGTTCGTCGAGCGCACCGAGATCCTGCGCGGCCCGCAGGGCACGCTGTACGGCCGCAACGCCATGGGCGGCGCGCTGAACACCATCTCCAAGCACCCGAGCCACGACTTCAGCGGCGAGATCCGCGCCTCCTACGCCAACTACGACCACTCCAAGATCGAAGGCGTCGTCTCGATCCCGGTGGCCGAGCACCTGCGCTTCAAGATCGGCGGCAGCCAGGACGAGCAGCGCGAAGGCTTCATCAAGAACATCGGAACCGCCAATGACGGCGGCACGATCAAGCGCAGCTATTTCGAATTCCAGGCCGAGGCCGAGCTCGGCGACAACGCCACCGCCTGGCTGCGCTATTCGCGCACGAGCTGGGACGACACCACCGGCGTCGGCGACCGCCTCGCCAATGCGGTGATGCCCTACGACACCACCCGCATCTTCCCGCCGATCGGCGGCCTGCAGCCCAACCCGCAGTATGGCTACACCACGGCCAACCCGGGGGTCACCGATCCCTACAAGATGAACACCAACACCAACGGTTACGGCCAGCTGCGGGGCAACCATCTGCTCACCGCGACCCTGACCTACGACCTGGGTTGGGCCGACCTGAAGTATGTCGGCGGGTTCCAGCAGTACAACTATCAGACCGGCGGCGACTACGACGGCACCAGCCGCACCGCGGCCATCACCATCCCGGGCATGGCGGTTCCGTACTTCCCGACCCAGACGACCGACTTCGACGAGCACAAGCGCTACTACTCGAACGAGATCAATCTGAGCTCGAAGAACGACGGCCCCCTCACCTGGATCCTGGGCCTGTACCAGTATCACGAGGAGTATCGTCAGCGGATCCAGCTGGCCAACCCGAACCAGGTCCAGCTCGCCACGCCGCTGACCCTGACCGGCGCGCTCGCCGCCGCCAACCCGTCGCGCGACTTCGCCGACCAGCAAGCCACCCTGCTGTCGAAGGCCTATGCGGTGTTCGGCCAGGCGACCTACAAGTTCAACGACCAATGGGCGGTCACCGCTGGCCTGCGCTACACCAAGGACGAGAAGAGCGGCTGGGAAAGCCAGCGCCTGATCATCCTGTCGCCGTCGATCGCGGCGGGCGCGGCGGCCTTCGACGTCTCCACCGACCTCGATCCGACCACCCCGGGCGTGCAGAACTCGCGCAGCCTGTCCAACAGCTGGGACGCCGTCACCGGCACCATCAAGCTGGAGTTCACGCCGGACAGCGACAGCCTGTACTACGCCAACTACAGCAAGGGCTATAAGTCGGGCGGCTTCCTCCTGGGCACCCTGGCCACCAAGCCGGAAGCCGATCAGGAAGGCGTCGACGCCTTCGAAGTCGGCATGAAGAAGACCTTCGCCAAGCGCCTGATCCTGAACGCCTCGGCGTTCTACAACAACTACAAGGATCTGCAGCTCAACCTGTCGCAGCTCAACGCGGCCGGCACGGCGGCGGCGAACAACTTCGTCAACGTCGACGCCCGCGCCTACGGCATCGAGCTCGAAGCCCAGTGGCAGCCGATCCGGCCGCTGCAGTTCACGGCCTCCTACGGCTACCTGAACACCGAGATCACCTCGGGCTGCTGCTTCTACGACCCGGCCGACCCGTCGGCCCTGCTGCCGGGCGCGAAGCCCAAGGGCGGGACGGCGGTCTCGAACGGCGTGCTGCTGGTGTTCCAGGACCTGAAGGGCAGCCAGCTCTTCCAGTCGCCGGAGAACAAGTTCGCCGTGAACGGCAACTACACGTTCGAGTTCGACGCCGGCTCGCTGATCCTGTCGGGCACCTACACCTGGACCGACAAGACCATCTACCAGCCGTTCAACGATCCGGCCTTCCAAGTGCCGTCCTACGGCACCGCCGACTTCCGCGCCCTGTGGAAGGACGGCAAGGATCGCTACCAGCTGATCGGCTTCGTCAAGAACGCCTTCGACGAGCAGGGCTTCACTTCGACGGGTTCGACCAACCCGACCGCGGTGTTCGCCAACCCGAACCCGGGCCTGACCGTCGGCTCCTCGACCTATCTGCGTCAGACCGGCGTCGCGATCACCCGCGGCCTGATCCAGCCGCGGACCTACGGCGTCGAGGTCCAGTACAAGTTCTAGGTTCGGGTTTCCTCCCCGATACGTCTGGCCGGCGGGGCGACCCGCCGGCCTTCTTTTTGTCTGGCGACCAGGTGATTTGGCGGCATCGGGACCCCGCGCTCACGTCAAAATTGACGCGTACCAAATTTAACGTCTCCGCAAGCGCTTAGGCGCATTCTGAGCATAAGTTCTCGAAGCCGCGCGCGGTACATGTCCCTGCCCGATTTCTTTTTCGAGCGTGTCACCAGCGAAATCCATCAACAGATGGAGGGCGTGCTGGCGTTGTCCGAACGCCTGTCGCGCCAGCACCTGGCGCCCGACGCGCAGACCTGCGTCGCTGGCGTATCCGAGGCGGCGACCTCGGTGCTGCGCATCATCAGCGCCAGTATGGACCTGAAGACCGCCTCCATCGAGGGTCTGAAGTTCGCGCCCGAGCCCAAGCGGCTGCGCGACCTGGTGGACGATCTGGAAGCCCGCTGGCGCGATCGCGCCACCGAGGCGGGCGTCACTTTGCTGGTCTCCTATGACGGCGATCCGGAAGCGACGGCGGTGATCGATCCCAGCCGCGCCCTGCAGGTCTTCGACGGCTTCATCGCCCAGGCGGTGGCCGGCGTGCGCCGCGGCGCCGTCGAGGCCACCCTGCGCGCCACCACCGAGGGCGAACAGTTCCAGCTCGAAGGCCGCGTGCGCGGCGGCGCCCGGGATCTCGGAGAGCGCGCGCTCGACATACGCGAGATCGAGGCCCTGTTCGGCCTGGAGACCGCACTCGCCTTCGCGCTCGGTCATCGCATCCTGCAGGACCTGTCCGGCGAAGTCCGCACCGAGGCCAACCGCGGCGGCGGCGAGACCCTGGTGTTCGCTTTCACGGCGCCCCGGGCGCGCGAGGCCGAAGCCGAGACCGAAGAGGCCGCCTCCGGGCGCGCCGCCCACATCCTGGTGGTCGACGACAACGCCACCAACCGCATGGTCGCCGAGACCCTGTGCGAGATGTTCGACTGCACCTCGGAATCGGCGGTCGACGGTGTCGAGGCGGTCGAGGCCGCGCGCACCGGCCGGTTCGACCTGATCCTGATGGACATCAAGATGCCGCGCATGGATGGCGTGGCCGCCACCCGCGAGATCCGCCAGTTGGGCGGCAAGGCGGGTTCGGTGCCGATCATCGCGCTCACCGCCAACGCCGACCCCGAAGACGCCCAGGGCTATCTGAAGGCCGGCATGAACGGCGTGGTCGAAAAGCCGATGAAGCCCGAGAACCTGTTGCGCGCGCTGCAGGAAAACCTGGGCGGCGACGACGACGCGGCTGTCGCGGCCTAATCCGCTTCCCTAGCGCAGCCTCACCGTCACCTGGGCCGACAGGCCGGGGCGCAGTCGCGCCACGTCCGGCTGGCCGGGGTCGAAGGTCAGGCGCACCGGCACCCGCTGCACGATCTTGGTGAAGTTGCCCGAGCCCGGCTCGAACGGCAGCAGGGCGAATTCCGAGCCCGAACCCGGTGCGAAGCTCTGTACGTGCGCCTTCAGCGTCACGCCCGGCAGGGCGTCGACCTTCACCACCGCCGGCTGGCCCTGCAGCATGCGCCCCGTCTGGGTCTCCTTGAAGTTGGCGGTCAGGTAGAGCGCATTTTCGGGCACCAGGGTCAGCAGGCGGGTGCCCGGCTGGACGTAATCGCCCGGATTGGCCTGGCGGTCGCCCACCACGCCGGCGATCGGGGCGCGGATGACGGCGTGATCCTGGTCCTGGCGGGCGAGGTCGAGGGCGGCGGCGGCCTTGGCGCGCTGGGCCTGGGCGGCCGACAGGGCGGCGGCCAGTTCGCCGCCGCGACGCCCGGTGACGGCGGCCTGGTCCTGGCTGACCGCCAGGGCGGCGCGGCTTTGCTCCGCGGCCCCGGCCGCGCCGGCGGCGTCGGCCCGCACCCGCCCGGCGGCGCGTCGGGCGACGGTGCCGGCGC
>CAMFHW010000261.1 GCA_945952175.1 uncultured Phenylobacterium sp.
CACCCCGCGAATAGACTGGAAACCCCTGGAGGCGATCCATGGCCATATCCGGCGACTACCCCCAGCCCGTCACCGTCAACGGCTTCTCGTGCCGCAACTGCACCGAGGTCGACGAGGCCAAGAAGCACATCGATCCCGCCCGCCCCAAGGACGGCCCCTACGGTGTCAACGCCAAGGACAGGCCCAAGGACGCCCACGGCCCCGCCGTGATCCTCGCCGGACGCCTGTCGGGCGCCGACACCTCGGTCCCCGGCCCCGCGCCCCAAAGGCCGGCACGCCTCGACATCTTCGCCTAGCCGCCGCCAGGTCGACTTCGCAAAGCCCGGCCTCACCCGACCTGCTTCGTCGGGCGATAGAGAATCTCGTTGATGTCGACCTCCGCCGGCTGGCTGATCGCGAACGCCACCGCGCGGGCGAAGGAGTCGGCCGGGATGGCGAAGGCGGCGTAGAACTGCCGCATCCCCTCGGCGACATCGGCCTCCGTGGCGCTGGCGGGCAGCTCGGTGTCGACCGCGCCGGGGGAGATCACCGTGGTCCGGATGTCGTAGGGCTTCACTTCCTGGCGGAGCCCCTCGGAGATGACGCGAACCGCCGTCTTCGTGGCCGAATAGACCGCGCCGCCCGGGCTGACCTTGTGGCCGGCCACCGACGACACATTGATGATATGGCCGCTCTTCTGCGCCTTCATGTGGGGAAGCGCGGCGGCGACGCCGTAGAGCACGCCCTTGAGATTGACGTCGATCATGCGGTCCCAGTCCTCGATCTTGGCGCGCTCGAGGGGCGAGTGCGGCATCAGCCCCGCATTGTTGATCAGGACGTCGATGCGGCCGTGGAGGCCGACGGCATGATCCACCAGGCGGCGGACCTGCCCGGCGTCGGTCACGTCGGTCTGTATCGCCGCGCCGTCGCCGAGCGCGAGGTCTCGCGCCAGGGCGTCCAGCCGATCGATCCGCCGGGCGCCCAGGACGAGTTTGGCCCCGCCCCGGGCGAGGCGCCGGGCCGCCGCCTCCCCGAGGCCGCTGCTCGCGCCGGTGATGACGATGATCTTGCCGTCGATGCCTTCGGTCATTTTCAGTCTCCTTGCGCCGGCTTACCGATCGACCAGCGCCTGGTGCGTCGCAGGGTATCGCTCGCCGGGCACGATCGGCGTCTGGGCCAGGGCGGCCTCGATCCGGCGCAGGTCTTCCGCCGACAGCTCGACCGCGGCGGCGCCGACATTCTCCTTGAGCCGGTGCGGCTTGGTGGTGCCGGGGATCGGCACGATCCAGGGCTTCTGGGCCAGCAGCCAGGCCAGCGCGATCTGCGCCGGCGTCACGGCTCGCTCCGCCGCCAGGTTTCCGACCAGGTCGATCAGCGCCTGGTTCGCCCGCCGGCCTTCGGCCGAGAACCGCGGCGTCACATTGCGGAAGTCGCCGTCGGCGAACGCGGTGTCGGGCGTGATGGCCCCTGTCAGCAGTCCCTTGCCCAGCGGCGCGAAGGGCACGAAGCCGATCCCCAGTTCCGCCAGCGTGGGCAGGATCTCCGCCTCGGGCTCGCGCCACCACATCGAATATTCGCTCTGCAGCGCGGTGACCGGCTGGACCGCATGGGCGCGCCGGATGGTGCGGACCCCGGCTTCAGACAGGCCGAAATGCTTCACCTTGCCGGCCGCGATCAGCCCGGCGACCGCGCCGGCGACATCCTCGATGGGCACGTTGGGATCGACCCGGTGCTGGTAGAGAAGATCGATGTGGTCGGTCTTCAGGCGGCGCAGCGAATCGTCGACGACCTCGCGGATATGCTCCGGCCGGCTGTCGACCCCTTGCCGACCCTCCTTCACGCCGAAGCCGAACTTGGTGGCGATCACCACCTCGTCGCGGAAAGGCGCCAGCGCCTCGCCCACGACCTCTTCATTGGTGAAGGGTCCATAGACCTCCGCGGTGTCGAAGAAGGTGACCCCCTGGTCCACGGCGGTGCGGATCAGGGCGATGGCTTCCCCGGTCTCCGTGACCTGGCCGTAGCCTGCGCTGAGGCCCATGCAACCGAGGCCGATGGCCGAAACCGTAAGCCCCGACGTTCCAAGCTGGCGCTGCTGCATCGTCATACTCCTGATGTTTCCGGGTTATTGGGCGGTGGCTTCGTCGAAGACGCGCCGCGCGACGCCGACCGCCGTGGCCGCCGTCGGCCAGCCCGCGTAGAAGGCGAGGTGGGTGATCACCTCGACCAGCTCGTCGCGCGTGACGCCGTTCTGCAGGGCGAGCCGCAGGTGCGTCGGCAGCTCGTTCGTTCGATAGAGCGCCACCAGGGTGGCGACCGTCACCAGGCTGCGGTCGCGCGGCGAAAGGCCTGGCCGGCGCCAGACGTCGCCGAAGAGAACCTCGTCCGTGTACTTGGCCAGCGCGGGGGCGATGTCGCCCATCGCCTGCTGCGCCCGGCTGGGAGCCTCGCTCATGTCTGATCTCCTCGAAGTGCGCCCCGACAAGCGCGGGGCGTCGTTCCGAGGCTTCAACTAGGCCCTTCGGGATCAAGCGATAACCAGCTAAAATCGGCATGTGCCTATGAATGGCGGACATGAATGCCCCGAGCCGAACTCTCAGAGCTGAACGCCCTCCTCGCGGTGGCCGACGCCAGCAGCTTCACGCTCGCGGCGGCGCGGCTGGGCACGTCGCAGTCGGCGCTCAGCCACACGGTGCGCCGACTTGAGGAGCGGCTGGGGGTCCGCCTCCTCACCCGCACGACGCGCAGCGTGGCGCCCACCGAGGCGGGTCAGCGGCTCATGGACTCGTTGCGCCCCGCCCTGGAAGAGATCGATGCGCGGCTCGACGCCCTGACCGCGGCGCGCGAACGGCCCGCGGGCAAGATCCGCATCACGATCAGCGAGACGGCCGCCGACACCATCCTGTGGCCCGCGCTCGCGCGGTTTCTGCCCCACTATCCGGACATCCAGGTGGAGCTGGTGATCGACCAGGCGCTGACGGACATCGTCGCCGGTCGCTTCGATGCGGGCGTGCGCCTCGGCGAGCACCTGGAGAAGGACATGATCGCCGTGCCGATCGGTCCGCCGCTGCGCATGGCGGTGGTCGGCGCGCCGGCCTATTTCGCCAGGCGTGCGCCGCCGGCTACCCCGCATGACCTGTCCGACCACGACTGCATCAACCTGCGCCTCGCGACGGCCGGAGGCCTCTATGCCTGGGAGTTCGAGAAGGACGGCCGGGCGCTCAACGTACGGGTCGCCGGAGCCCTGACCTTCAGCCGCGCGCCCTTGACCGTGCGCGCCGCCGCGGACGGCTTCGGCCTGGCCTGCGTCCCCGAGGACCACGTCATCTCGCTGCTCGCGGAGGGGCGTCTGATCCGGGTGCTGGAAGACTGGTGTCCGCCGTTCGCCGGCTATCACCTCTACTATCCCAGCCGGCGTCACCAGCCCGCCGCGTTCGCCCTGTTGGTCGAGGCTCTTCGATATCGGCCCGGCTAGGGCCTCCGCGGCGCGCCGGCCGCCCCCATACGCTCCGCCTCCGCCGCGCGGATCAGGGCGCGCGGGTTCAGGCGGCCGATCAGGCGCAGCACCGGAGTCAGGCCCGGCAGCACCTCGTCACGGCCCCGGCCCAGGCCGCGCATGGCGGCCTCGGCGAATTTGGTCACGTCCATCGCGCCCTTGACGTTGATGTCCTCCTGGCCGGCGTTGAAGGCCGTCCGCACCGCCGGCGGCGCGAGCTCGACCACGCGGACGGGCGTGGCCTTCAGCTGGGCGCGCAGGGACTGGGTATAGGAGTGCATGGCCGCCTTGGTCGCGCAGTAGATCGGCTTCAGCGGCATGGGCACGAAGGCCAGGCCCGAGGAGACGTTGACGATCACCGGCCCGGCCTGCCGCTTCAGGTGCGGCAAGAGCAGCTGCACCATCTGGATCGGCCCGATCAGGTTGGTGCGGATCTCGGCCTCCAGGTCCTCCAGCCGCCGCGCCTCGTCGTTCAGGTTCAGCTTCAGGCCGATCCCGGCGTTGTTGATCAGCACGTTGAGGTCCGGGAAGGCCCGCACCACCTCGGCGCACAGCGCGGCGACCGAGCCCGGGTCGGCCTGGTCGCAGACGAAGGTGTGGACGCCGGGCAGCGCCGCGCGCACCTCGTCCAGCCTTTCAGCGCTGCGCCCGGTCACCAGCACGGTGGCGCCGCGCGCCAGGAACTGCGCCGCCAACGCCCGGCCGATGCCGCTCGTGCCGCCGGTGATCAGGACCGTGTTGTCGGAGAGTTTCACGCCGCCGCCCTCAGATCTGCATACCGCCGGCGACCTCGATCCGCTGGGCGTTGACCCAGCCGAAGCCGTCGGACAGCACCGCGGCGATCACCGGCCCGACATCCTCCGGCAGGCCCGCCCGTCCCAGCGCGGTGTGCTCCGCGATGCGCTTGTTGACCTCCGGATTGTCCCGCACCAGCCCGCCGCTGAAGTCGGTGGCGATCGGCCCCGGCGCGACGACATTGGCGGTGATCCGCCGCGGCCCCAGTTCCAGGGCCATGTAGCGGGTCAGGGATTCGACCGCCGCCTTGATCGGCCCGTAGCCGATGCGCCCCGGCGAGGCGAAGCGGGCGAGGCCCGAGGAGATGTTCACGATCCGCCCGCCGTCGTTCATCAGCGGCGCCAGCGCCTGGGTCAGGAACAGCACCCCCTTGAAGTGGACGGCATAGAGCGCGTCCATCTCGGCGACGGTGATCGAGGCCAGGCTCGCGGCGGACGAGGTGCCGGCGTTGTTCACCAGGTAGTCGAACCGTTCCGCCCCCATCTCCGCCAGCGCGGACCGCACCTGGCCCGCGAAACCCTCGAACGTCGCGGCCTCGGCGACGTCGAGCTCCAGCGCCACGCCAGGCGCCCCGGCCTCCGCCGCGAGGGCCAGCGTCGTCTCGGCTTCTGCCCGATTGGCCCTGTAGGTGAAGATGCTGCGGACGCCGCGTTTGGCAAGTTCGAGCACGGTGCTGCGGCCGATCCCCCGGCTCCCGCCGGTGACGATCGCGATCTTGAGATCAGACATGCAAGGCCTTTCGCTGAAGCTTGCCGCATCCGGACGGCGGTGGTTCCAGGCTCACCATGGCGCCTCCCGTCGCCAAATCGGAATGCCGAAACGCCGCTGTTTCTTGCCTATTCCTGCCTGACGCCATAGAAGGCGCCCAGGTCATCGAAGGAAAACGGCGGCATGATCGGAGCCCTGGCGGACGCGCTCCTTCGCTTCACGGAGCGGCAGGACGGCGAGAGCCCCTACCTGACGGCCATCGAGTCCATGGCGATCCTGCGCACCGACCACCCGCGCCCGCCCATGCACCGCCTCTCCCAGCCGGCGCTCTGCATCGTCGCCCAGGGCGCCAAGTGGGCGACCTTCGGCGCCGAGCGCCTGGAATACCGCGCCGGCCAGGCCCTGGTCGTCGGCGTGGAGACGCCCTCGGTCGGCCGCGTGTTCGAGGCCCGCCCCGGCCAGCCCTGCCTGGTGCTCATGCTCGGCCTCGACCTCGCCATGCTGCGCAGCGTCGCCGAGGCCCTCGACCCGCCGCCGACGCCGAGCGGGGTCGCGGGCCGTGGCGTCTTCGTGGCCCAGGTCGGGGACGGGCTGGCCGACTGCGCGCTGCGCCTCGTGCGCCTGCTCGATACGCCCCAGGCCATTCCGATGCTCTATCCGATCATCATGCGCGAGATCTGCTACTGGCTGCTCGCCGGTCCGCAGGGCGGCGAGGTCGCCCGCCTGGTCCTCGCCACCAGTCCGTCCCAGAACCTGGTCGCCGCCATCCACCGCCTGCGCGAGCGCTTCCGCGAGCCGATCCGTGTCGAAGACCTCGCCCAGGCGGCGCGGATGAGCCCCTCGGCCCTGCACCGGCAGTTCAAGGCCCTGACCTCGCTGTCGCCCCTGCAGTACCAGAAGCGCCTGAGGCTCCTGGAAGCCCGCCGGCTGATGATCTCGACGGGCGTCAACGTCGAGTCCGCCGCCTTCGAGGTCGGCTACGAAAGCCCCTCCCAGTTCAGCCGCGAATACGCCCGCATGTTCGGCGCCCCGCCCAAGCGCGACGTGAAGCTGATGCTCGCCACCATCGGCGAAGGCCCCGCCCAGGCGGCCGGGCTCAAGCCGGGCGACGTGGTGCTGGCCGTCGACGGCAGTCGCGTCAGCACGCTCGAGGGCTTCTACAAGAAGCTCTGGGACCGCGCCCGCCCGGACACCCGCGTCGAACTCACGGTGCTGCAAGGCGCCGAGATCCGCACGCTGACGCTCCAGCCGGTCGACCGCATGGACACCCTGCTCAAGCCGGCAGGAATCTGAGCTCTGGATTCAAGGCTTCGCGCAAGCCATCTCGCACGGTCGGGTACCGCAGGCG
>CAMFHW010000262.1 GCA_945952175.1 uncultured Phenylobacterium sp.
AGTTTCCCTCAGTTGTTCCGTACCAAAGGGCACGTTCCCACGCGTTACTCACCCGTCCGCCGCTCCCCCGAAAGGGCGCTCGACTTGCATGTATTAGGCCTGCCGCCAGCGTTCGCTCTGAGCCAGGATCAAACTCTCAGGTTGAGTTGACATTGACTCCATTGCTTGTTGGTTCCGGGCAGGAACCAACTGGCATTGGTCTACGTAGTTCTTGACGAGTTCCCACCAACCAATCGACCCGAAGATCGTTTGGTTCATGGTATTGTCTTCAAGAGACCGCAGAATTCGTCGACGTCGAGATGATCTGGTTAGGACCATCGCTAGAGCGCCGCCGCCTGCGTTTCTCTTTCCAATTCAACGATGTCAAAGACCGTGACCGGCTTTCGCCCGCCCCACTGTTTAGCGCCGGTGGCCGGCGGAGGCGGCTATCTAGTGGCCGGCCTCTTTCGTGTCAATCGGTCCTTTCGGACTTTTTTGCCGGCCCCCGGAAGCTCCGGAATTCGGCGCAAAAACCGCTCTCGGGCCGCCGAGGGGCTTCCCTCATCAGTCCAGCGATTCGATTGAGGCTCGGGAACCTAGCGACCGTCGGCGGGAAAATCAAGGGCCTTTTTGGAACCCTTGGCTGACCCTCCGGGGCGGCCCCCGAAGCGAAGAGCGGCGTCTTTAGTCACCGGCCTCCGTTGAGTCAATCGGCTCTTTTCAACTCTTTTCGGCGAGCGCCCCGTTGCCGGGAAGATGCCGATCAGAACCGTCCGGGAAGCCTTGGAGACCGAAGCCTCCTTCTCTTCGCCGGCAAGCCGACCCTCGCTGAGAGACTCTGCTTTAGCTAAGGATTTCAAGGGTTTGTGAACCCTCTGGCCCCTGGCCGCAGCGCCGTCGTCCCGGCGAGGGGCGGCTTATATGAGGGCGTTTCGGAGCGCGCAACCCCTCTTCGACAGTTTCGCGACAAAAACCCGCTTCGCCTTGCGGGCCACCGCCAGCAATCCCTATGAATGCAGCGGAATTCCTTGCGGAATTTGAGGAAAGGCGCGCGCACGCATGTTGTCGCAAAAAGCTCGCTACGGTCTGAGGGCTCTCGTCGAACTGGCGCGCGCGGACGGCGCGCAGGTCACTTCAGGCGAGCTCGCCCTGCGCGCAGACGCCCCACGGAAGTTCCTCGAGGCGATTCTTCTGGAGCTCACGCGCAACAAGGTGGTGATCAGCCGGCGCGGCAAGTTCGGCGGCTATGTGCTGGCCCGCCCGGCGGCCGAGGTCAGCTTCGCGGAAGTGATCCGGATCATAGATGGTCCGCTCGCGCTCGCGCCCTGCGTCAGCCGACTCTCGTTCCGCAAGTGCGACGACTGCCCGGACCTGGCGACCTGCGCCCTGCGCGAGGCGCTGCTGCGCGCGCGCGACGCCACTTCGGACGTGCTGGAGGGTTATAGCCTCGCCGACGCCGCCATCACCGAGGGCGCCGAGGTGTTCGCGACCGGCATCTGAACCCTGCAGCTCAACGGCAGGTCCGATCGACTGGCTTCAACGGAAAACCCGGCCTCGACGCCGCCCCGAGCTCCTCGGTGGGCGAGGCCTTGGTCGCTCCATGGGGTAGGAGGTGGATCGAAAAGTCGGGCTCGATCTGCGCGCTCACGGGATAAGGGTAGTCATAGTCTCCAAACGGCAAATTCATGCGCATCGGCGCGAAGCGGTAGGCGTACTCGCACCCCCCTGCGCTCACCTTCAGCGGACCGCGCTCAATTGCGAGATGCACCCTCGCGCGCCCGCCGTCGGCGAGCGCGAGGGGCTTGGACTTGGTTCCATACTGGATAGCCTTCACCCGATTCAGCACGATGGTCTGACCCGTGTGGTTATAGACTTGAAGTTCGCCGTAGACGTCATAGCAGCCGGCCAGTCCCAGGCTGGCGCCCAGCCCCAAGACCAGGCTCCTCGAGCTCATCGACGTCGCTCCGCCCACGGACGGGGCGGATCCATCTGGGGGCCAGTCTCGTTCCAGTCGCCGGCTCCATGCCAGCCTTGACCTCGCAGCAGCGCGTTCAGACCACCAAGCAGATTTGACGGCAGATACAGGGGGCCGAGCTGTTCGCCCTGACTCATATGTTGCGCCTCATGCTCCTGAACGGTGTGACGCCCTTCCCGAACTGGATCGCCGTCGGCATCATGCCAAAACTCGTCACCCGGATCGTAGGGGTCACCCTTCCAGGTCGTCGTCTTGCCCAGGGTGACAGCGCTGACGCCCCCAAACGGGTTGTTGGTGAACTGGACGGCGTCGTTGAGCAGCCGGATGCGGGGGTGGGTTCCCAGAACCGTGCCTGCAGCCTGCCCCGCCAAGCCGTAGGCCAGACCAAGCGCCGTATTCGGGGCGTTCCAGAACTTGCCGATCAGATCGCGCCCACGCGATCGCGCGTCCGCGAGCCCTGCCTGCGCATCCGACCCGTCGTCCGTCCCGGGTGTTGAATAGTCTCGGCCGCGCATGTCGTGCTTCCCAACCTCCGCCACGACGAACCGCGGCGGCAGGGCGGCACACTACCATTGCTCCCGCGTCGGCGAGAACAAAAAAAGAACAAATCGGCGCGGAGCCATCAGCCTGCGGAGATATAGGCCTTCAGGCTGCCCGCCTCGGCCTCGACCTCGGAGATCTTGTACTTCACCAGGTCGCCGATCGAGACGATGCCGATCAGCCGGTCGCGCTCGCAGACCGGCAGGTGGCGGATGCGCCGGTCGGTCATGCGGGTGAGCAGGGAATCGATCGTCTCGCCTGGCTCGGCGAACAGCACGTCGTGGGTCATGCAGGTCGTGACCGGCTGGGCCAGCGCGCCGGCGCCGCCCTCCGCCAGGGCCCTGACGACGTCGCGCTCGGAGACGATGCCGGCGACACGGTCGCCATCCATCACCACCATTGCGCCCACCCTGCGCGAATGGAGCAGCGCGCAGATCGCGCCCACCGTCTCGGACGGCGTGGCCGTGAAGACCAGGTCGCCCTTGGTTCTAAGGATCTGAGATACCAGCATGGAAGCCTCCTCCCTCATCCCCGGGAAG
The DNA here is from genome assembly GCA_945952175.1 of uncultured Phenylobacterium sp. Lineage (GTDB taxonomy): Bacteria > Pseudomonadota > Alphaproteobacteria > Caulobacterales > Caulobacteraceae > Phenylobacterium. The sequence continues at coordinate 3,034 of CAMFHW010000262.1, forward strand.
GAGCCTCGCGCATTGCAGGCCTGAAATCAATCGGGCCTGGCGGACCCCGCCACGGGCGCCAGCGGCTGGAGGAGCAGCAGGCCGAGCGCGAAACCGGCCAGATGGACCTCCCAGGCCACGGCCGCCCCCTGCCCCATCAGGCCCGGCGAGAAGCCGAGGATGGCGACCAATAGATTGACGATGACCCAGCCGCCGCCAAGGCCCAGCACCAGCGGGCTGAGGATCGGTCCCACGCTTCGGCCGCCGCCGGCCACGATCCGCGCCGCCCCGGCGGCCAGGGCCGAGACTGCGCCAGACGCGCCGATCACCGGCCCCACCTCCTTGGGATGCAGCAGGCCGAAGGCCAGATTCGCGAGCGCGCCGCAGAACACATAGAAGAGAAGGAAAGCCAGAACGCCCCGCCCATGGGTCCCGAAGAACCGCGCCACGGGCGTGGCGAAGGCGAGCGCGGTCGCCGCGTTCATCGCCGCGTGCGTCCATCCCCCGTGCAGGAAAATCGCCGTGACCAGGGTCTCCGGCCGGCCGTGGTCCAGCGCCGGCGAATATCCCCAGCGCATGAGCAGCGGATCCTGCGGGACCAGGGTCTGCAGGAAATACCCAGCAAGGATGACCACCGTGACCAGTACGGCCGGCCACGGAGCGTTGAACACCGGCTCCCGACGCGGCTGCTCGTTCTCTGACGTCAAGGGTTCCACTTCCAACTTAGAATAGCGCTCCCAGGGCGAAATCGCCGGTCCTCTTAACCAAATCGCGAGGGTCTGGGCTGTTAAGTCCTGTTTGACCCAACTTGGCACAGTCGTTGCTTGCCAAGGTTAACCCTATTCGCATGCGCGGAGCGCTCCGTCCCATGGCCGTCGCAATCAGATCCGCGCCAAGTCTCATCTGCCTGTGCGCCGCGATCGGCGCAAGCCTCGGCGCGGGTCAGGCCGCCGCCCAGACCATGAACGCCAACTCCGCCAGCTACAACGCCGGCTACGGTCGCGTCGCCGGCTCCGAGAACCATCCGGTCGACGTCTCGACCCGCGACGCCAACGGCAACCGGGTGATCGTCGACGGCCTGATCCTCCACGGCGAGGACCAGTCCAGCTTCACCTCCGCCTCCGGCGCCATCGACACCTTCGCCGGGGTCGGCTCCTCGTCCGGCGGCTCCACCGCGATCGGCAACAGCCTCGTGGTGGTCACCCAGGGCAGCTACAACACCGTGATCGTCAATTCGCACCAGACCAATTCCGGCGCCGTCACCGCCGGCGCCTCGGTCAGTGGCGGGGTGGGCCATGATTGATCGTCTGATGGGTCCGGTCGGCCGCGTCGCCGGCCTGCTGAGCGCCGCCTCCATCGCGCTCGCCGGCTGCGCCACGCCGGTCGCGGGACCCAGCGGCAACTACGCCCGCTCGATCGGCTCCGCCCCGGTCACCGCCAACCCGACCCCCTACTCGGCCGCCCTGGTCTGCATGGCGGGCTATGCGCGCAACTCGCACATCGTGGCCCCGCGCATCGCGGTCGGCCGGATCGCCGACTATACCGGCAAGGTCGAGAGCGACGGTTCGGGCCGCAAGATCACCCAGGGCGCCTCGCTGATGGCCATGTCGGCCTTCGCCAAGGCGGGCATGCCGCTGGTCGAGCGCTTCGACACCTCGGTCTCCGAACTCGAACTGAAGTACGCCAACAACAAGCTGATCTCCGACGCCCCCAACCCGGCGCCGAACCAGGCGGCCGACTATCGCCGCATCCTGGCGGGCCAGGTGCCCGGCTCGGACTTCTACGTCGCCGGCGGCATCACCGAGCTGAACTTCAACATCCGCTCGTCCGGAACCGACATCTCGGCCGGCGGCGTCGACGCCAAGGAGCTGAAGGGCAGCCTCACCGGCCGCATGTTCATCATGAACGTCGGCCTGGACATGCGCCTGATCAACACCCGCACGCTGGAGGTGGTGGACGTCATCTCCTACCAGAAGCAGGTGATCGGCCGCGAAGTGGGCATCGGCCTGTTCGACTTCCTGAACGGCAACGTCTTCGACGTCTCGGCGGGCGCCGGCGCGCTGGAGCCGATGCAGCTGGCGGTCCGCGCGCTGGTGGAGCGCGCCGTGGTCGAGATGACCGCCAATCTCTATGGCATGCCCGGTCCCCAGGGCTGCCTGACCTCGGACCCCCTGGGCGATTCAACGGTGGGCGTCACCGGGGGCTATGTGCCGGCTTACAACAACCTGGACACCAACAATGCGCAGACCCGCGCTGATCCTTCTCGCTGGAACGCTCGCCGGGATCCTACCGTGCGGGGCCGCTACTAGCCAGACTCAGCCCAGCTCGGTCCTGAACAACCAGGTCCAGCTCGGCGACGTCTTCTCCAGCCAGACCCTGAACGTCGAGACCGTCACCGACCAGACGGTCGGCGGCTCGCACGCGACCGCCAACAACTACCAGGCCTCGACCGACGGCTCGAACCTCGACATCCGCTCGAACCAGAGCCTCAGCGGAGCCGTGGCCGCCACGACCGAGCTGAACGTCGGCGCCAATTCCGGCGCGCAGACCCAGCTCACCACCGCCGCGGTCGGCAATGCCGGCGAATCCAATATCAACGCCGGCGTCATGACCGGGGTGATGACCCAGACCACCTCGGCGACCACCATCGCCGCCAACGGCCACATCGAGGCGCCGAACGGCGAGACGGGCGACGTCGACAGCTTCGTCCAGGCCCAGGGCAACAGCCACGTGATCACGGTCAGCGGCGGCGCGGCCGGGGTGCGGGTGAACCAGACCAACGCCGCCCAGGTCACCTCCGACGGCGGCGGGGTCTACGGCTACGTGGGCGGGACCTCGCAGTTCCAGGCGGCCACCATGGCCAACGACATCACCTACGAGGGCGACGGCGGCTCCGGCGCGCGCCTGGCCACCACCCAGCGCAACGACGCCAGCCTGACCCAGGCCGCCCAGTTCACCGCCTTCGGCCAGGTGCAGGACGGCACGACCATCGCCAGCGCCGCCGGCAACAATCTCGACGCGGTGAACCAGGGTTTCCTGATGGACGCCACGGCGAGCCAGGAGAACCATTCCTACGTCCGCGCCCAGGCCGAGACCGCCGCGGCCTCGTTCGGCGCCCTGACCGCCACCGCCAACGGCATGGGCAACAGCATCACGATCGGCGACATCGGCGGCGAGGCGATCCTCGACTCGACCCAGGTGAACGACGGCGGCGGCATCGAAGCGATCGCCTGCGTCAGCGGCGGCGACGGCTACGACGCCTACGCCAACGCGACGGCGGCTGGGAACTCGGTGGTCGGCTACGCC
>CAMFHW010000263.1 GCA_945952175.1 uncultured Phenylobacterium sp.
ACGCGGTTCACCAACGCCCATGAGACCCTGATCTGGGCCGGCAAGAGCCGCGGCGCGCGCCGCTACACCTTCAACTACGACGCCATGAAGATGGCCAATGACGACCTGCAGATGCGCTCGGACTGGACCTTCCCGCTGTGCACCGGCGAGGAGCGGCTGAAGGACGAGAACGGCGTCAAGGCGCATCCGACCCAGAAGCCCGAGGCCCTGCTGCACCGGGTGATCCTGGCTTCGACCAAGCCGGGCGACATCATTCTCGACCCCTTTTTCGGCACCGGCACCACCGGGGCCGCCGCCAAGCGCCTGGGCCGCAGCTATGTCGGCATCGAGCGCGAGGAGGCCTACGCCAAGCTCGCCAAGGACCGCATCGCCAGGATCGTCCCCATGGCGCCGGCCGACCTCGATGTCATGGGCTCCAAGAAGTCCGAGCCGCGCATCCCCTTCGGCCAGATCGTCGAGGCGGGCCTGCTGCGTCCCGGCGACGTGCTCTATTGTCCCAAGGGTGAACGCGCCGCGCGCGTGCGCGCCGACGGCTCCCTGGTGGTGGGCGAGATGGCGGGCTCGATCCACAAGGTGGGCGCCATGGTCCAGTCGGCGCCGGCCTGCAACGGCTGGACCTACTGGCACTTCAAGTCGGACAAGGGCCTCGCCCCCATCGATGTCCTGCGCGCCAAGGTCCGCAGCGCGCTCGCGGCCTAACGGTTTCCCTACCGTCAGGCTGAACCGAATTCATCCGAGGACGGCCGCATTTTTCTGGCCGGCGGTACGGCGGCGGTTAAGCTGACCGCATGAACCCGCGCATCTTCGTCCTGACCCTCGTCACCTTCGCCTTCGGGTCGGGCGCCTTCATCTTCGCGGGGATGCTGGAAACCCTGGCCGCCGACCTGCACGTCACCACGGCGGTGGCGGGCCAGCTCCAGACCGCCTTCGTGCTCACCTCGGCCCTGCTGGGCCCGGTGGCGGCCTGGTTGTTCGGGCGGGTCGACCGCAAGTTCATGGTCATCGCGGGGCTGAGCCTCAGCTTCGCCCTGCACATCGCCTGTTCGCTGACCCCCAACTTCCCGACCCTGCTGGCGCTGCGCGCCCTGGCCGGCCTGGCCGGCGCCATGTCCGGTCCCGCCGCCAGCGTGGCCGCCGCCTCGTTGGCCCCGCCCGATCGCCGCGGCTCGGCGCTGGCCATGGTCTCCAGCGGCATGACGCTCGCCTTCGTGGTCGGCATCCCGGTCGGCAGCGTGATCGGCAACATGTTCGACTGGCGCGCCACCTTCCTGGTCGCGGCGACCATGTCGGCCATCGCGCTCACCAGCGTGATCCTGTTCCTGCCGCGCGTGCCGGCCCCGCCGAAGCGCGATGGCGGCAGCGTGCCGCTCGGCGTCATCTGGCCCTTCTACCTGACCACCTTCCTGACCTTCGCCGCCAACATGACGCTCAACCTCTACATCGCACCGATCGTGCGGGTGGGGGCCGGCGTGACCGGGGCCGGCGTCAGCGCCTTCCAGGCCATGATCGGGGCCCGCTCGACCGCCGGCCTCTGGCTGGGGTCCCGGGCCGCGGCCCTGCACGCGGGCCGAAATTGGATCCTGCAGGGCTTCCTGATCCAGGCCACGGCCATGAGCGTCCACTTCGCCGCCACTCACCATGTCCTGCCAGGCGGCTGGCCCAGCGCGGCCCTGGTGGCGCTCGGCATCTTCCTCGCCGCCACGGCGCTGTTCTCGATCACCCCGGTGATCCAGGCCAAGCTGATCCAGACCACGGGCGGCGCTCCGGTCGCCCTGGCGCTCAACGGCTCGGTGATCTCGGTCGGCCAGGCGCTTGGTTCGGCGGCCGGCGGCGCGGCGCTCGCGGCCTACGGCGTGCCCGCCATCCCCGGCGCGGCGCTCAGCCTGTCGCTGACGGCGCTGACCATCCTGTTCTTCGCCTTCCCCCGTCCCGCCAAGATCGCCGAGGAGATCCCAGCCCGGGCCGCCGGCTAGAGCAGGTTCGACAACCCCGCCTTGGCCGCCTTCAGGAACACGCTCGGCAGGGCGTCCAGGTCGCGGCGCGGCGACCAGATCACCCCATCGGCGTCGCCCTCCGCCCGCAGCAGGGTCAGGGTCAGGGTGAAATGGGTGAACCCGTGCTCGACCTCGCCGACCGGGCGCCAGTCCGCCGCGGCCGGGGCCGCCGCTCGCGCCTCGGGCTCGCTGAACCGCGCCGTCCGCCAGTCGCTGGTCGGCAGGGCAAGCATCCCGCCCAGCAGGCCCTTGGGCGGTCGCCGCACCAGGGCCACCCGGTCGCCGCGCGTCAGGATATAGGCGACCCCGTGCCGATGCGGCCGCTCGGCCTTGGCGGTCCTGCGGGGGAAGCTCTCCGGCGCGCCGGTGGCCAGGCCCGCGCAGGCGGCGGTCAGGGGACAGCGATCGCATAGCGGCGACTTCGGCCGGCAGACCGTGGCGCCCAGGTCCATCAGCGCCTGGGCCCAGTCCCCGGGGCGGTCCTCGCGCACGAGGCCGGCGGCCAGGGCCTTCAGCTCCGGCTTGGCGTCCGGCAGCGGCGCCTCCACCGCGAAGAGCCGGGCCATCACCCGCTCGACGTTGCCGTCCACCACATTGGTCGGCCGGTCGAACGCGATCGCCCCCACCGCCGCCGCCGTATAGGGGCCGAGGCCGGGCAGGGCGCGCAGGCCCTCCTCGGTGTCCGGGAAGACCCCGCCATGGTCGCGCGCCACGGCCCGGGCGCAGGCCAGCAGGTTGCGGGCGCGGGCGTAGTAGCCGAGCCCCGCCCAGGCGGCCATCACCTCGCCATCCTCCTCGGCCGCCAGGTCCGACACCGTTGGCCAGCGAGCGGTGAACTTCAGAAAATAGGGCGTCGCATGCGGCACGGTGGTCTGCTGCAGCATCACCTCCGACAGCCAGACCCGGTAGGGATCGGCGCGCACGCCGCCGGCATGGTCCGCCGGCCCGACGCGCCAGGCGAGCTCACGAGCGTTGCCGTCGTACCAGGCGAGCAGGGCGGCGCGGATCTGTTCGGGGGTCATCCCCGCTGCATAACGCCTCGCCGCGCCCACGCGCCAGGGCCGGCGGCGACGATCGGCGCCGGCGTGACTCCTTATGGGATTGTTGTATCCTCACACACCTATGGGCTGTGGATGGGGCGTTGGCCATGGCGGGCGGTGCGGGCGGACCAGGGGTCACACGCGGCAATCTCATCTCGGCGGGCTTCGGCGCCGTGGTCGGTGGGGTGAGCACCCTCGTGGGCGATCTGGGCGTCAGGCAGCTGCTGGACAACAGCCCGCTCATCGGCCTGGCGGTCTTCACCCTGCTGGCCGCCTTCGCGGTCTTCGTCCTGGGCATGGTCATGCAGCGGGCCGGGCGCAGTTTCGGGACCATCTTCCAGGCGGCCGCGGGCCTCGTCGTGGTCGCGACCATCTTCGCGGGCCTGTCGGTGTTCGTCGCGCCCCAGCGGCTCAGCGTGAAGCTCCTGCCGACGCCCGACATGTCGGACCTCGACATGCCGAAGATCCAGGTCATGGGCCCCAAGGCCGAGCTGCTCGATTGGAAGACCCCGATCGACTACCAATTCGGGCGCGGCGACCAGATCTATTTCAACCTGACCAATCTGCGCGACCGCTATCGCGAGCGGGAGACCAAGGCCCGCGACGCGGCCGAGGCCGAGAAGCGCGAACTGCAGGCCAATTGCGTCGCCGTGCTCAAGGAGACCGCCGGCGACCGGCTCGGCATCGGCGCGCGGAACCTGAAGGACGGCCACTGATGCGCCGCACCCTGTTCGCCGTCATCGTCGTCCTGGGCCTCGCCACGGCCGCCGCCGCCCAGACCGACCGTTTCACCGTCCAGCTCGACCAGGCCAAGGCGGCGCGCGTCCGCGGCAAGCTGGACCAGTCCGAGCAGATCGTCCGAAGCGTGCTCAAGCAGGCGCCGGGCCACTTCCGGGCCAGCTACACCCTGGGCCTGATCCAGCTCGACCGCGGCCAGACCGAGACCGGGATCAAGACCCTGTCGGACACCGTCGCCGCCCTGAAGGGCCGGCCCGCCCCCGATCCGACCATCTACAACACCCTGGGCTGGACCTTGATGGGCGCCGGCCGGTTCGACGAGGCCCAGGCGGCGTTCGACAAGGGCTATGCGTGCGTCAAGGACCCGACCTGCGCCAAGACTCTGCCCGCGGCCTCGCAGCAGAAGCTGCTGAACAACATGGCCCTGCTGGCGCGCCTGAGGGGCCAGACGCCCGCCGCCCGGACCTATCTGCAGGAGGCCGCCAAGGCCGGCAGTCCGCAGGCCCGGGCCAGCTTGGCGCAGATCGCGAAATAGTCGCTCTCCCACCGTCCGCGCCCCTCGGCTAGGATGCGGCCATGCCCAAGAGGCCCTTGCCCACCACCGCCGAAGCCGCCGCGATCCTCGCGCGCAAGCGCTCGCGGCCGCAGCGCCGGCCCCCGCCGCCGGCGGGGCGCAGCCTGAACCGGATGCTGAAGGCGCTGGATGAGCGGTTCGGCAAGGGCCCCGGCGCGCTCCAGGCCCGCTGGCGCGAGATCGTCGGCGAGGACATCGCCCGGCGCACCGAGCCGGTGAAGCTCGGCCGCCCGCCGCCCGGCGGCGGCCCCGTGGCGCTCGAGATCCGCGTCGCCGGCCCCGCCGCGGCGCTGATCCAACACCAGGCCGGCGAGATCGTCGCCCGCGTGAACCTGTTCCTGGGCGCCGGGGCGGTGAACAAGCTGCGTATCGTCCAGGGGCCCTTGCGCACACAGGCCGAGGCGGCCAGGCCGGTCCGCCGCAAGCTCCCGCCGCTCGACGCCGCGGCCGAGGCCGAGCTCGCCCGGGGCTTCGCCGACACGCCCGACGGCCCTCTGAAAGCCGCATTGCTCAGCTTGGGAAGAGGCGTGCTGCGCGATCGCCGCAGCCGTTGACAACAGATACCGCGCCCGGGGAATCGGGCTTTAATCCTTCATTCGGACTTCCGCAGAGGACCTCATGCCGAATCTCTCCCGCAGCCTCCTCGCCATCGCCATGATGGGCGCTCTGGCCCTGGCCGCCTGTTCCAAGAGCGGCGGCACGGCCGACACCGGCGACATGTCGATGGGCGACCCCAACGCCAAGGTGAAGATGGTCGAGTACGCCTCGGCGAGCTGCAGCCACTGCGCCCGGTTCAACAACGACGTCTTCCCGGCCTTCAAGGCGAAGTACATCGACACCGGCAAGGTCCACTACACCCTCAAGGAATTCCTCACCCCGCCCGAGCAGATGGCCGCCGCCGGCTTCCTGACCGCCCGCTGCGCCGGCAAGGACAAATACTTCAGCGTCCTCGACGCCGTCTTCCACGCCCAGAACGAGATGTTCCAGACCGGCGACATCCGCGGCGGCCTGCTGCGTGTCGCCCAGTCGGCCGGCATGACCGAGGCGCAGTTCAACGCCTGCATCACCGACGAGGCGGCGCTGAAGGCGCTCAACGCCCGCGTCGAGAAGGCCTCGAAGGAAGAGAAGATCACCGGCACGCCGACCTTCGTGGTCAACGGCAAGCAGGTGGCGTCGGGCGAGGTCAGTCTCGAACAGCTCGACACCGCCGTCGCCGAAGCCTCCAAGTAGGAAGGACCCCTCCCGCCCGTGCACTTCCAGCGACTGCGCCTTTCCGGGTTCAAGTCCTTCGTCGATGCGACCGAGTTCCGCATCGAGCCTGGAGTTACGGGCATCGTCGGGCCGAACGGCTGCGGCAAGTCGAACCTGCTGGAAGCCCTGCGCTGGGTGATGGGCGCCAATTCCGCCAAGGCCATGCGGGCCGGCGGCATGGACGATGTGATCTTCGCGGGTTCCGGCGGGCGCGCCTCGCGCAACCATGCCGAAGTCACCCTCACCATCGACAACGCCGACCGCCGCGCGCCGGCGGCCTTCAACGACCATCCGGTCCTGGAAGTCGTTCGCCGCATCGACCGGGGCGAGGGCTCGACCTACCGGATCAACGGGCGCGAGGTTCGCGCGCGTGACGTTCAGCTCCTGTTCGCCGACGCCTCGACCGGCTCCAACTCGCCCGCCCTGGTCCGCCAGGGTCAGATCTCCGAGCTGATCGCCGCCAAGCCGCAGAACCGGCGGATGATCCTGGAAGAGGCGGCGGGCGTCTCGGGCCTGCATTCGCGCCGGCATGAGGCGGAGCTGCGCCTGCGCGCCGCCGAGACCAACCTCACCCGCCTCGACGACGTGGCCAAGGAGCTTGAGACCGTGCTCGGCCGCCTGAAGCGCGAGGCCCGCCAGGCCGACCGCTACAAGCGCCTGTCCGCCGAGATCCGGGCTTTGCCTGTCTCTTATACACATCTCCGAGCCCACG
>CAMFHW010000264.1 GCA_945952175.1 uncultured Phenylobacterium sp.
TCTACACGTAAGGAGTCGTCGGCAGCGTCAGATGTGTATAAGAGACAGTCATGACATGACGGTGATCGAGCGCGTTAAGGCCTTCTTGGCTCGGATCTCTCCACGCGGAGCTTGTGATGACTGCATCGCCGACGCGGTCAGCATCACACCTCGTCAGCATGCAAACCACAAGACACGCGAGTTGGAACAGCTGACCGGCTATGATCGACGTGTCGGCGAGTGCGTAGTTTGCAAGTCCACCCATAAGAAGGTCATCCGAGCCGTCTGACGAAGCGCATGGCCAGACGCAATTGACCCAACGTCTTCCGCATGAAGGACCAAGTCAGCTGCGAGCGCCGCCTAGTTGACGGGACATGAAGCTCGCGAGGCGCCGAGCAGTTGGCGGATCAAAATGGCTGAACTGAAGGGGGTGGCAAAGGGTCACCAGACACAGTGGGCGACGCAATTTCTCGTCGCAGCAGAGCTGATTAGGCGCGGCTGCACTGTTTCGTTCACCCAGGGAAACAACACGCCTGTCGCAGATTTGATTGTCGGATCGCCCAATTCCACTCTCTTTTGGGTCGACGTGAAGGGCTTATCATCAAAGAACGCATGGCTGATTAGGCCCAAGGCGTTGAGAGAACAGCTCTTCTACGTACTCGTTCTTCTATCGCCCTTGGCGAACGATCAAAAGGAGCGGACAGCCGACCGTTTCTTTGTCCTGACCCAATCAGAGGTCAACGACCTCGAGGCGGCCTACAAGCGGGATCACCCAAACGATAAAGGAACAATCCCAGGATTCGCTTTCACGGCCGCCGTCGCGCACGAAAATCGCTGGGACAAGCTTCCGTTATGACTTTCGGTTAACGCCACACCACTCACCGGAAAACCTTGACTTTTCCGGCCTGAGGCCTCATTTCCACGCTGCGCTGCAGCAATCGCGGCGCTATCGGCGCTCCAGCCGCGTGATGGATCCGGTTCGGATCCAGCCTGTCGAGCGCCCTGAAGAGATCGCATAGATCGCCCCGCCACGCGGGGGCTTTCCACAACTGACCCGCGTCCCGCGACCCTCGCATGCAGCGATGGGCCGCGTTCGGCGCATACGTGAAAGACATCGAGTTTTGACCCAATTCACCGACCTCGGCCTCGCCAAGCCGCTGCTCAAGGCGCTGGCCGACGAGGGCTATACCCAGCCGACGCCGATCCAGGCCCAGGCCATTCCCGCCGTGAAGACCGGCCGCGACCTGCTGGGCATCGCCCAGACCGGCACCGGCAAGACCGCGGCCTTCGCCCTGCCCATCCTGCACCGCATCGCCGAGGACCGCCGGCCGGCGCCGCGCCGCGGCTGCCGCGTGCTGGTGCTGTCGCCCACCCGTGAACTCGCCACCCAGATCGGCGAGAGCTTCAAGACCTATGGCAAGCATCTCGGCGTCTCGGTCGCCGTGGTGTTCGGCGGCGTGAAGTACGGCGGCCAGATGCGCGCCATGGCGCCCGGCGTCGACGTGCTGGTGGCCACCCCCGGCCGCCTGATCGACCATCTGGGCGAGAAGTCCATCACCCTGCAGGGCGTCGAGACCTTCGTGCTCGACGAGGCCGACCAGATGCTGGACATGGGCTTCATCCTGCCGATCCGGCGGATCGTGAAGTACCTGCCGAAGGACCGGCAGAACCTGTTCTTCTCGGCCACCATGCCCGGCGAGATCGAGAAGCTGGCGGCCGAGCTGCTGAACCCCAACCCGCACAAGGTGTCGGTGACGCCGCAGGCGACCACCGTCGAGAAGGTGAACCAGAAGGTCATCTTCGTGGAGAGCGCGCGCAAGCGGGCCCTGCTGGCCGAGCTGTTCTCCGACGACAACTTCAAGCGCGTGATCGTGTTCACCCGCACCAAGCGCGGCGCCGACCGGGTGGCCAAGTCGCTGGAACAGGGCGGCGTCAACGCCGTCTCGATCCACGGCGACAAGAGCCAGGGCCAGCGCGAGCGGGCGCTGGCGGCGTTCAAGGCCGGCGAGGTCCGCGCCCTGGTCGCCACCGACATCGCCGCCCGCGGCATCGACATCGATGCGGTGAGCCACGTGGTGCAGTACGAGCTGCCGAACGTGCCGGAGAGCTATGTGCACCGGATCGGGCGGACGGCGCGGGCCGGCGCCTCCGGCTCGGCCGTGGCGTTCTGCGGCGAGGAGGAGCGCAACCTCCTGAAGGACATCCAGAAGGTCACCCGCCAGACCATCCCGAACGAGGATCGCCGCGGCGACCGCGGCCTGGGCGTGATGACCACCGCCATCGCCGACCAGGCGGGCGAGCGGGGCGAGAGCGCGGGCCACCGTCCGAAGGGCGGCCACCGCAAGGGCGGCCATCCGGACCGCCGGCCCGAGGGCCGCAGCGACCTGCCGGGCGGCCTGCGCAAGCAGCGCAACCGCAAGCGCGCGGGCGGCGGTGGTGGCGGCCAGGGCGCGAGCCAGGGCGGCGGGCGTCCGAAGGGCGGCGGCATGCCGACCACGCCGATCGACCAGAGCCAGTTCAAGGGCCCGAAGCGCGGCGGCGAACCGGCCAAGCGCTGGAGCCCGCTGGATTAGGGGAGGCTCGCCTCCCTAACCGCTCGTCCCGGCGAATGCCGGGATCCAGATCCTGAAGTGCCGAGCTTGTGCCTTTGGAACGCGAAGATCGCGGAGGTTCACGGAGATCGCAGAGAGGTCTGCCGTCCCCGATCTCTGCGCCTTCTCTGCGGTCTCCGCGGTTAGATAGGGCCTTCGGCCAAGATGCGGCGTCAGATCAGGCGCGCCTCGCCTGGCCCCAGCCGCCAGCGGGTTATGCCGGCGATGATGGCGCCGAAGACCAGCATGGCGACGAAGTTCTCGGCCAGGCCGGCATTGATCTTGGGCATCCGGCCCCAGGCCGAGAGCGGCAGGACCACGAACTCCATCACCACGAAGACCGGCACGCCGTAGGCCAGGCCGAGCGGCAGCCAGCGGCGACGCAGGACCGGCATGCGCAGGGACGCGCCGACCCAGATGGCGGCGATGATGATCGACATCGCCCATTGCAGGACCACGCCGAGCGCCACCACGTCCGCACCGCCCTTGAGCGCGGCCTTGCCCAGCAGGCCGCCGGCGATGATGCGGGCGATCATGTCCGGCGGCGCGGCGTTGATCAGCGCCGCGGCCCCGATGTCGACCGTGCCGGCGACGAGACCGCCCAGCAGGATGGCGGCGGCGATGGATTTTCTGTCGGCCAAGGCGAAGCTCCCCCGAAAGCCCGAGGGATAGCATCGGCCCCGCCGGGCGGCTGCGGGGCCGCCCGATTACGCCATCGGTTTGTGCTCAGTTCGGCGGGTTGTTCTTCTCGACGAAGGCGACCGTGGCGGCGAGCAGCGCCTTGGCCCGGTCCTCGTCGCTGTGTCCCTGCTGGTCGCGGGCTTTGGGGTCTGGCTCGACGAAAACCTCGACGGCCTTGCCGGCCCCTCGAAGTTCACGCTCCATCTTCCGACTCTGACCCGAGAGGTCCTCGCCTTCGACGTCTTCGCGGATGAGCAGGACGGGCGCGTCGGCCTGTTCGGCTCGCAGGGCCGGCGAGATCGACTTGAGATCCTCGCCGTCGACAGGCCCCATCCGCGCTCGCCGGGCGTTCACGAACCGCAGGTCGCCCGCGGCCAGGCTGCGCACGGTCGCGTCGAAGGTCGCCAGATCATAGACGCCCTGCCGCCCGATGGCGCAGCGATAGACGCCCTTCTGCAGCGTCACGCCGGCGAGGGCGGCGTAGGCGCCATAGCCTTCCCCCACGATGCACACCCGCTTCGGATCTACGACGCCACTACTGGCGAGGGTGCCTACAGCGTCCGAGATGTCGGTCTGCAGCTTGCGACCGACCTCGCCCTCGGCCGCCTTCCGGAACGCCTCCCCATAGCCGAGCGTCCCGCGATAATTCGGCTGCAACACCGCATAGCCGCGAGACGCGAAGGCCTGGGCCCTCAGGTCGAGCCTCGGCTCGTCACGCGAACGGAACGGACCGTCATGCGGCATGACCACAAGAGCAAGGTTTCTGCCTGAGGACTTCGGCGGAAGCGTCAGCACGGCGTCGAGCGCCTGGCCGTCGGAGGCCTTGTAGGAGAGGAGGCTGACGGGCCCCAGGTCCTCGGCCTTGATCGTAGGGCGCGCGCTGCCGATCGGCCGGGCCGACTTCTTGTCGATGTCCACCAGCCAGTAGGTCCCGGAGTCTGTCGGGCTCTCCGTATAGGCCACCATGCGGACGAGACCGGCCGAATAGGCGGTGAGTTCTGTCTGGGCGCCAGGGAAGGCCTTGGCGGTGGCGATGACGCGCTTCTGGAGCTCTGGATCGATCATGCGCACGCCGCCCGGCGCGCCGCGCTCGGTGACGCCGACAAGCAGACGGGTGAGTGGGTCGCGCAGCGTCCGCTCGGCCTCGACGCCCGTATAGAGCACCTCGCCATCCTGCGGTCCGCCCGGGCGCAGTTCGCGGGCAAGCTCCTCGCCCGAAGTGCGGTCAGCGACCAACAGGCTTCCGGGCGTGCGTCCCAGGCCATCGGGACTCAGCTTGCCTTCGGTGGTCTGCCGCGAGAGGAGCGGGCGGCTCGTACCGTCGCCGGCATAGATCGTCTGAACCTTGCCTTTGAAATCGTAGTCGGAATGGCCGGCGATGGACCCGTCGGGCGATATCACCCAGAAGGTCCGCCCTCCGCCGGCCCGCGCCACGCGCTCATAGGTGAGCGTATCAAGGTCGACGCGATAGAGGTCCGGATAGACAGCGGGCGCCTGGCCCCGCTGCTGAAGCTTCTCAAGCGGAACGCCGCCCAGGAATGCGACCCAGCGCCCATCGATCTTGAAAACGCCGAACCAGCCGAAGACCGCATCGAGTACGGAGTTCGATCCCTTGAAGACGGCCTTCACCGACTTGGTCGGAACGTCGATGACGAGGACGGAGTAGAACGCCTGGCGGGCGACGATCGTGAAGCCGCCACCAGCCACGGACTGGGTCTGTAGCAGGAGCTTGTCGTCGCCAGCCCAGGCGACACGCACCACGTCAACAGGCGCTTGTGGTCCTGCAGGCCGATCGCGGCGAAGCGGTCGCCGTCCGGCGACAGGCCGATCGTGGCGATCCTCGGCGTAGCCGCGAAATCCTCGAGAGCTGGTGCGGCGCATGCGCCGGTGGCCGCAAGCACAGCGGCCAGGAAAGCCAAGAACCTCACCAAAACCCCTCCCCTCGCGCGAACCGCGCGTCCCGGGGAGACTATTCCGCAAGTCGAGCCCAGGCTCAACCGGACGTTGGGGTCAGCTTCGGTAGTCGCCGTTGATCGCGACGTACTGCTTGGTGAGATCGCAAGGCCAGATGGTGGCGGAGCCGCGGCCGACGCCGACGTCGACGCCGACTTCCAGCTCGGCGTTCTTCATGTAGGCGCTCATCTTGGCCTCGTCGTAGGTCGGGGCGATCAGGCCGTCCTGGGCGGCGACCAGGGGGCCGAACATCACCTTCACGCGGTCGCGGTCGATCGGCTCGTCGGCGCGGCCCACGGCCATGACGATGCGGCCCCAGTTGGCGTCCTCGCCGGCGAAGGCGGTCTTGACCAGGGGGCTCTCGGCGATGGTGCGGGCGATCTTGCGGGCGCTGGCCGGGGTCTCGGCGCCGGTGACGGTGATCTTGACGAACTTGCTGGCGCCTTCGCCGTCACGGACGAGCTGCAGGGCGAGGTCGAGCAGGACGGCTTCCAGCTTCTCGCGGAAATCGGCCAGGCGGCGGTCGCCGGCGCGACTGATGCGCGGCGCGTTGGACTGGCCGGTGGCGAACAGCAGCAGGGTGTCGTTGGTGGAGCGATCGCCATCGACCGTGACGCAGTTGAAGGTGGTGCGGGTGTAGAGGCTGACCAGGGTCTGGAGGGCGGCCGGCGCGATGTCGGCGTCGGTGGCGACGAAGGCCAGCATGGTGGCCATGTCGGGCGCGATCATGCCCGAGCCCTTGCAGATCCCGCCGATGCGCACGGTCTCGCCGTCGATCACCGCCTCGGCATAGGCGCCTTTCGGGAAGGTGTCGGTGGTCATGATCGCGCGGGCCGCGCCGGGCCAGCCGTCGGCGGTCAGCTTCTGCTCCACCTCCGGCAAGCGCTGGACGATCTTGGCGTCGTCGAGCAGGACGCCGATGACCCCGGTGGAAGCGACCATCACATCGCGCTGGCGGCAGTCGAAACGCTTGGAGACCGCGCCGGCATAGCGGCGGACGGCGTCGGCGCCGGGCTTGCCGGTGAAGGAGTTGGCGCAGCCGGCATTGACCACCAGGGCGCGGACCTCGGCGCCCTTGGAGGCCTCCAGAT
>CAMFHW010000265.1 GCA_945952175.1 uncultured Phenylobacterium sp.
CTACGCCTCCAAGGCCAGCGCCAAGAACGCCATCGAATCGATCAAGAAGAACGGACCCGACGCTCCCACAGATGACACAACAGCCTGAGGCGCCGTAGCGGGGCCTTGGCGGCCCGCCAAAACCGCGCATCCTGGGCGACCGGGCTGACCGCATCACGCGGCGGGCGGAGGAGGGCGTCATGGCCAGCATCTACGATTTCACGGCGCGGGCGGCGGATGGCGCGCCCGCGCCGCTTTCGGACTATCGCGGCAAGGTGCTGCTGATCGTCAACACCGCCTCGAAGTGCGGGTTCACGCCCCAGTACGAAGGCCTGAAGGCGCTCTGGCGCAAGCACAGGGACGCGGGCCTCGCAGTGCTGGGCTTTCCCTGCAACCAGTTCGGCGCCCAGGAGCCGGGCGACGCGGCCGAGATCGCCAACTTCTGCTCGCTGACCTACGACGTGACCTTCCCGGTGCTCGGCAAGATCGACGTGAACGGCCCGAAGGCCGATCCGCTGTTCGAATACCTCAAGGGCCAGAAGCGGGGCGTGCTGGGGACCGGCTCGATCAAGTGGAACTTCACCAAGTTCCTGATCGGCCGTGACGGCGAGGTGCTGGGCCGCTATGCGCCGACCA
Source organism: uncultured Phenylobacterium sp. (assembly GCA_945952175.1). Taxonomy (GTDB): domain Bacteria; phylum Pseudomonadota; class Alphaproteobacteria; order Caulobacterales; family Caulobacteraceae; genus Phenylobacterium. The sequence goes on from CAMFHW010000265.1 coordinate 616, forward strand.
CCAGGCCGGAAGAGCTGGAGGGCGCCATCGCCAAGGCCCTGGCCGCGTGACAGCTTCCGAACACAAGGGCTTGCCGATCCTTAGCTTTCCGACGACGGCGGGCTGGCTGGCCTGGCTCGCGGCGCACGGCGGTCAGTCGAAAGGCGTCTGGGTCAAGTTCGCCAAGAAGGGCTCAGGCGTTCCGTGCCTGGGCAAGCCCGCCGCCATCGAGGGCGCGCTCGCGCATGGCTGGGTCGACGGCCAGCTCGACAAGTTCGACGAGACCGCCTGGCTGGTGCGTTTCACGCCGCGTGGCGCGCGCAGCAAGTGGTCGCAGATCAATCGCGACACCGCCGCGCGGATGATCGAAGACGGCCGCATGGCGCCCGCCGGGCTCGCTGAGGTCGAGCGGGCCAGGGCGGACGGCCGCTGGGACGCGGCCTATGCGGGCCAGAGCCGCGCCGAGGTTCCGCCGGACCTGGCGGCTGCGTTCGAGACCAATCCGAAGGCCAAGGCGTTCTTCGCCACGCTGACCGGTCCCAACCGCTATGCCGTGCTGTACCGAATCCAGGACGCCAAGACCGAGAAGACCCGGACGGCCCGGATCGAGAAGTTCGTCGGCATGCTGGCGCGGGGCGAGGTGGTTTATCCGGACCGGATGCCGAAACGGCCGGCAGGCTAGCCGCGGCGCGATATCAGTTCTTCGCCTAAGGAATATTATCGGAAATATGAGCTCGGCCGATTTGGAGCCGGGCTTGACGCCACGGCACGATTTACGCCGCTGCTGGCGCTTCCTAGGCTCGCTTCACCATAGATAAGCCAGGCCACCCGCCATGTCCCAGCCGCGTCTCCCGAAAGCCTGCATCATCGGCGCCGGCTGCTCAGGCTTCACGACCGCCAAGCGGCTCAAGGATTTCGGTATTCCGTACGACTGCTTCGAGCTGTCCGACGACATCGGCGGCAACTGGTACTTCAAGAATCCCAACGGCATGTCGGCCTGCTACGAGAGCCTGCACATCGACACCTCGAAATGGCGCCTGGCCTTCGAGGATTTCCCGGTCCCGACCGATTGGCCGGATTTCCCGCACCACGCCCAGCTGCTGCAATACTTCAAGGACTATGTCGCCCATTTCGGGCTGCGCGAGACCATCACCTTCAAGACCGCCGTCCAGGCCGCGCGCCGCGACGCCGACGGCCTGTGGCATGTGACGCTTTCGTCAGGTGAAACAAAAGCCTACGATGTTCTCTTCGTCTGCAACGGCCACCATTGGAGCCCGCGCATTCCTGAATATCCCGGCGAGTTCGCCGGCCCGGCCTTCCACAGCCACGCCTATCGCGACCCGTTCGACCCGGTCGACATGCGCGGCAAGAACGTCGTGGTGGTCGGCATGGGCAATTCGGCGATGGACATCGCCTCGGAGCTGTCCCAACGGCCGATCGCCAAGACCCTCTGGGTCTCTGCGCGCCGCGGTGTGTGGGTGCTGCCCAAATATATGAACGGCAAGCCTGCCGATAAATCGGCCATGCCCAGTTGGATGCCCCGCAAGCTCGGCCTGGCGCTGGCGCGCTCGACGATCAAGAAGACCCTGGGCGCCATGGAGGACTATGGCCTGCCGAAGCCCGATCACGAACCGCTGGAGGCGCACCCGTCGGTGAGCGGCGAGTTCCTGACCCGCGCCGGCTGTGGCGATGTGAAGTTCAAGCCGGCGATCAAGGCGCTGGAGGGCAAGCAGGTCCGGTTCGAGGACGGGTCGGTCGAGGATGTCGACGCGATCGTCTTCGCCACCGGCTACGACATGCGGTTCCCGTTCTTCGACGACCCGGCGCTCGTGCCGGACGCCGATCATCGCCTGCCGCTGTTCAAGCGCATGATGAACCCCGAGATCCCGAACCTGTTCTACATGGCGCTCGCCCAGCCCCTGCCGACCCTGGTCAATTTCGCCGAGCAGCAGTCCAAGCTGGCGGCCGCCTATCTGGCCGGTCAGTACCGGCCCCCCTCACCGGCCGAGATGCGCGAGATCACGGCGAGGGACGAGGAGACCCACCTCGGCCAGTATTATCGTTCGAAGCGCCACACGATTCAGGTCGACTTCGGCGTCTATGTCGATGATCTGAAAAAGGAAATCTCCAGGGGCGCCAGGCGCGCAGCCCAGGCCGGCGGCGTCCTGCCGGTGCCGGCCCGGGCTGAGCCGGCCTAGGTCGTCGCTTCGCACCAATCGGCCAGGCCGGAAAGCTGGCCCGCCCCGTCGCCGACGAACGCGGCGCCATGCATGATGGCCAAGGTGCGCGGGTTCAGCGCCGCCAGGTCGCGCAGGATCCGGCCGGTATTGGGCGTCATGGTCATCGCCCCGAAGGCCTGCTCGCCGGCGATGGCCGCGCTCAGAACCTCGGCTTCCGACAGGGCCGGCGGATCGCCGGCATGGGTGAGCAGGTCCCCGCAGAACAACGTGCCCGCCGTCTCCTCATAGATCACCCCCGCTTCCCAGCCATGCGGCACGTGCGGCGTGTCGATCCATCGGACCCGCTTGCCGCCGATATCGAGGGCTTCGCCGTTCGCCAGTGCGCGGGGCGGCCGGTCGCAGAGGTCGTTGAGCTGCACCTCGCAGCCCAGCGCGCCGTGAATCACCTGGGCGTGGGGCGCGGCCGCCAGCCAGTCGTTCATCGAGCCGCTCTCGTCGGCCTCCACATGGCCGAAGCTGATCCAGCGCAGGCGCTCGATCGGCAGGACCTTGGCGACCGCGGCCGAGACCAGCGGGAAAAAGGCGCGCTGCCCACAGTGGAACAGCAGCGGCTCTTCCGCATCGATCAGGAACTGATTGAAGGTGAAACCGTCCGGCGTCACCGCCGGCACGAAGGTGGACAGCCGATAGACGCGCTCGGCGATCTCCTGGACCCGGGTTTCCATGGCCGATCCTCCCGCCCGCGACGATCCGCGGTCCAGGATCGGTGTCAAGTCGAGGATCTAATCCGGAAGCCGAAGTTCGCCGGCGGAAATCCGCGTCAGGGTCTCGACGAAGAGCCTGGGCTCCAGCCCGGTGACGCGGGCTTCGAGGCTGTCAACGGTTTCGCCGGGTTCCAGCGGCACGTCCCAGCGAGCTAGGACCGGCCCGTGGTCGTATTCCTCGTCCACCAGGTGGATGGTGACGCCGCTGGCCGCGACGCCCGCGGCGATCACCGCCTCGTGCACGCGCCGGCCGTACATCCCCTCCCCGCCGAACTGCGGCAGGGCGCCAGGGTGGATGTTGAGGATGCGGTTGCGATAGCGCCCGAGCGTCGCCGGTCCCAGGCGGCGCAGGTAGCCCGACAGCACGACCAGTTCGACGCCGGCCTCCCAGAGCACGTCGGCGAGCCTGCGGTCGGCGGCTTCAGGATCGGCCTGGGTCGCGATGACGCGGGTGGCCACACCATGGTCCGCGGCGAAGTCGAGCGCGGCGGCCGCCTTGTTGTTGCTCACCACGAGGCGCGGCTCCGCGGCCAAGCGTCCGCCCGCGATGGCCTCGATCACGGCGCGAAGACTCGAGCCGTTCCGCGACGCGAGGAAACCAAGCTTAAGCGGCTGAGTCAGCATGGCTTTTAACTGCCGATCTCGTGTTCGAATCGCAGGCCGTCATAGGCGGGCTCGATCCCGTCCGGCAGCTTCGCCTTGAGCTCTTCGTAGTCGAGATCGATGTGCAGGTTCGTCAGGATGGCGTGCTTTGGCTTCGCTCGCGCGATCCACTCCAGCGTCATGTCGACATGGGCGTGGGTCGGGTGCGGCCGCCAGCGCAGGGCGTCGACGATCCAGACGTCGAGATCGGCCAGGGCCTCGAATGCGGCGTCGTCCAGGCCCACGACATCAGACGAATAGGCCACGCCGCCGAAGCGGTAGCCGACCGAGCGGATGCCGCCATGATCCTGGTCGAAGGTGACGATCGGGATAGCGCCCGACGGGCCGTTCACCGACCAAGGAACGCCGTGCGCGGGGATCCCCATCGGATCGGCGATGCCGGGATAGCCGCCCTCGCCCAGGAACACGTAGCCGAACCGGCGCATCAACGAGGCGTGGGTCACCGGGTCCATATGGAACGGAATGCGAGCGCGCTGGCGGATGAAGAAGGCGCGGATGTCGTCGATCCCGTGCGCCTGGTCGGCGTGGTCGTGGGTCATGGCCACGGCGTCGAGGCGCTTGGCGCCGGCCAACGCGGTTTGCAGGCGAAGGTCGGGCGAGGTGTCGACCAGCAGCGTGGTTTCGCTCTCGGCCCCCTCCCCCTTGCGCCGCACCATCAGCGAGCAGCGGGTGCGCAGGTTCTTCGGGTTGGCGGGGTCGCAAGCGCCCCAGTCGCCATCGGCGCGCGGCACGCCGCCGGACGAGCCGCTGCCGAGGATCGTGAACTCGAGAAGCCCGCTCATGCCGCCGGCCTCGGAATTCGGTCGAACAGGGCGAAAAAGGCGTCTTCGGTGCGCTGTTCGGCCTCGGCCGCGCCCCAGCCGCGGATCTGGGCCAGCTTGGCCAGCACGTCGGGCAGATAGGCGGGCTCGTTGCGCCGCCCCCGATGCGGGATGGGGGCGAGATAGGGGCAGTCGGTCTCGACGATGATCCGGTCGGCCGGCATGTCGGCGATCACCGCGCGCACGTCCTCGGCCGCCTTAAAGGTGGCGATGCCGGAGACCGAAAACCACGCGCCCAGGGCCGCGGCCCGCGCTGCGAGCTCCGCGCCGGAGGTGTAGCAGTGCATCAACATCTTGAACGGGCCGGCGGCGTATTCCTCTTCGAGGATCGCGCCCATCACCTCGTCGGCCTCGCGGGTGTGGATCACGAGCGGCAGGCCGGTCTCGCGCGCGGCGGCCACGTGCTGGCGGAAGACCGCGGCCTGGATGTCGCGCGGGCTGAGGTCGTAGTGGAAGTCGAGCCCCGTTTCGCCGATGCCGACCACACGAGGGTCGGCGGCATAGGCGACCAACTCCGCCGTCGTCAGGCCGACGTGGTCCTTGGCTTCGTGCGGGTGGGCGCCGACGGTGCACCAGATGTCCGGTTCGTCGGCAAGGGCCCGCACCTTCTCGAAATTGGCGATCTTGTCGCTGATATTGACCATCAGCCCGATGCCGGCGGCCCGCGCGCGATCGATCACCGCCTGGCGGTCCTCGTCGAACTGAGGGGCGTGCAGGTTGACGTGGCTGTCGATCAGCATCCGAAGGCGAGGTTTTCAGGCGCGCGCGGCGTCGCGCAGGGAGGACAGCGCCGTGAAGAGGGCGTCCGCGCGGTCCAGATTGACGGCGTCGACCTCCCGCGGCAGGCGCTGCAGCGTCTCCCACGCCTGGGCCCAAGGATCAAGGCCGCCTCGACCCTCCGCCGCCAGGCCCCGCGCCTGGGCGTGGATGCGCTCGGACAGCCGTTCGAACAGCAGGTTGAACTGGGTCGCCCCCTCGGCGCCGCGGAACCGGTCGGCCAGGGACAGCGCCATGGCCTCGTCGATCTGCGGCAGGCCCCGCAGCAGCTCCCGGGCCGCATCGTCCATGGCCACCGCGCCCGCGCCCGCCAGGCTCCAGGCCCGGCCGGGCGCGCCGCCAGCCATGCGCGACAACCGGATCGCATCCT
>CAMFHW010000266.1 GCA_945952175.1 uncultured Phenylobacterium sp.
GCACGGGCTGCGGGGCCCATAGACCTGGACGTTGAACTTGCTCGCCTCGGACATCGGGCCCGCCAAGGCGAGGTTCCAGAGGTCGTCGGCGCGCAGGCCCGACGCGTTGAAATAGGCGTCGTCCACGCACTTGATCGGCGAGGGATAGACGTTGGTGGTGCAGTCGCCCGCGGGATTGGCCAGGTAGGCCTTGGCGACGGCCACGGCCTGGGCCCAGTTGCCCGAGATGTTGTCCCAGTCGTAGCCCAGGCGCTTGATCATGCCGAGCGACAGGTCCTGGTAGTCGTTCTCCCGGCGCCGCGACCAGTCGTAGAAGCCGGTCAGGGTCATGTCGCCGAGCGGCTGGACGAACTTGAAATCGATCTGCTGCTGCTTCTGCTCCCCGTCGCCCTTCCACTTGTCGGCGTGCTGGTCGGCGAAGGAGATGTAGGCCCGCGCGCCGGTCGGCAACTCGCCCGATTCCAGGCGGGCGAAGATGCGGTAGGTGTTGTCGGTCCCGTAGGTCCCGGCCAGGTAGGCGCCCATGTGGTCGGACGGGGCGCGGCTCATGAACTTCAGCGTGCCGCCGAGGTTGGAGGTCGAGGCCGTGGCCAGCGAGCCGGCGCCCTGGGCCAGTTCCACCCCGCCCAGGTCTTCCGAGGCGATGGCGCGGCTGATGTGCAGGCCGTTGAAGTTGCCATAGCTCATGTCGCCCAGCGGCACGCCGTCGAGGGTGAAGCCCAACTGGTTCTGGTTGAAGCCGCGGATCGAGATGCGGGTCGACCATTCGTAGGCGCCGAAGGCGTCCGCCGACTGGAAGTTCACGCCGGGCAGCTTCTCGACCATCTTGATCGGGCTGGTGCCGGGGGCGGCCTGCTCGATGTCCTTGACCTGAATGGCCTGGACCTGGCGGCTCTCGCCCTGTCCGTAGATCACCACTTCCTCGACATTGGCGGCGCCGTCGGCCGCGGCCGCGGCGTCCGCCGCCAGAGCCTGGCCCGCCATCAGAAGGAGCGCGGCTATGCCGGCTCCGGCCATCAGTTGCAGTTTCATGATCTATCCCCGTCTTGTGCGCATTGGCGCAATCGGCGTCGCCTAACGGCGCTATGCGACGGGACGGATTCGGTTTGGCGCCGTGCGCAAGAAGCTTCGATGACAGCCGCCGACATTGCGCCGACGGCCCCGGCCCGCTATCTCCGCCCGCGAATTCCCCACTTCGAGACGAGCGAGCGCGGACGCCCCATGGCGCAGCAGTACATTTTCCAGATGCAAGGCCTGACCAAGGCCTATCCCGGCGGCAAGAAGGTGTTCGAGAACATCTGGCTGTCGTTCTATTCCGACGCCAAGATCGGTGTGGTGGGGGTCAACGGCTCGGGCAAGTCGACCCTGCTGAAGATCATGGCCGGCATCGACAAGGAGTTCAACGGCGAGGCCAAGGCGGCCGACGGCGTGAAGATGGGCTACCTGGAGCAGGAGCCGCACCTCGACGACAGCCTGAACGTTCGCCAGAACGTCGAGGCCTGGTGCGAGGAAAAGCAGCTCGTCAGCCGCTACAACGAGGTCGCCGCCAAGCTGGGCGAGGACTACACCGACGAGCTCATGGAGGAGATGACCGCCCTTCAGGAGAAGATCGACGCCGGCGACATGTGGGACATCGACTCCAAGGTCGAGATGGCCATGGACGCGCTGCGCTGCCCGCCGGACGACTGGGCGACGACCAACCTGTCGGGGGGTGAGAAGCGCCGCGTGGCGCTGGCGCGCCTGCTGCTCTCCAAGCCCGACATGCTGCTGCTGGACGAACCGACCAACCATCTGGACGCCGAGTCGGTGGCCTGGCTGCAGCACCACCTCGAAGCCTTCCCAGGCTGCGTGATCCTCGTGACCCACGACCGCTACTTCCTGGACCAGGTCACCAAGTGGACGCTGGAGCTCGATCGCGGCAAGGGCATCCCCTACGAGGGCAACTATTCCGGCTGGCTGGAACAGAAGACCAAGCGGATCGTCCAGGAGCAGTCCGAGAGCGAGGCCCGCCAGCGCGCGATGAAGCGCGAACTGGAATGGGTGCGGTCCGGCGCCAAGGCCCGCCAGGCCAAGTCCAAGGCCCGTCTGGCCGCCTATGACGAGATGGTCCGCGAGCAGGAGAATTCCCGCCAAGCCCAGACCTTCGCCACCATCCAGATCCCGCCCGGCCCGCGCCTCGGCAACGTGGTGCTGGAGGCCGACAAGCTGAGCAAGTCCTATGGCGACAAGGTGCTGTTCGAGGACCTCTCGTTCAAGCTGCCGCCCAACGGCATCGTCGGCGTGATCGGCCCGAACGGCGCCGGCAAGTCGACCCTTTTCCGCATCATCACCGGCCAGGAGCAGCCCGACAGCGGGACCTTCCGCCTGGGCGAGACCGTGAAGCTCTCCTATGTGGACCAGAGCCGCGACGCGCTCGATCCCAACAAGACCATCTGGCAGGAGGTCTCCCAGGGCCTCGACATCCTCACGGTCGGCAAGCGCGAGATCAACACGCGCTCCTATGTGGGCTCGTTCAACTTCAAGGGCGGCGACCAGCAGAAGAAGGTGGGCCTGCTCTCGGGCGGTGAGCGCAACCGTGTCCACCTGGCCAAGACGCTGACCACCGGCGGCAACGTCATCCTGCTCGACGAACCGACCAACGACCTCGACATCGAGACCCTGCAGAACCTGGAAGAGGCGCTCGACGAGTTCGCCGGCTGCGCCGTGGTCATCAGCCACGACCGCTGGTTCCTCGACCGCCTGTGCACCCACATCCTCGCCTTCGAAGGCGACAGCCATGTGGAATGGTTCGAAGGCAACTTCGAAGCCTACGAAGAGGACAAGAAGCGCCGCCTCGGCGCCGACAGCCTCATCCCCCACCGGATCAAGTTCCACAAGTTCGGGCGGTAGCGCGACGCGCGATATTGACGCGCATGCAATCGGTTATGCTATCCCAGGGTGTGACTTAGGGGCGTCGCGTTGGCGCTCCTTCGTTCGCCCGGGGGACACATGGCGAGCCAGATCGTTCTCAATTCGCTGCACAATACCGTCGATAGCTTCAACTACAGCGGTCAATCAGCGGACTTCGTCGGGCTGTCCTTCGATCTGTCAGCCTTCAAGGCGCCTGACACCGTCTCCGTGACGGTCAATTGGCACATGTTCTTGAACGTGGGGGATCCGGGTCTTGCTGGGACGCTCTTCCAGGTGGGCGGCGGCGCAAATTCGGCCTTCGACTATCGGTTCGACCTCGTTTCCGACATCGCTTCCTATTCCAGGCTCGGAATAGATGTCCTTGGCGCTCGAAGCCTAGCTCTCAAAGTCGAGTCCGGTATCCAGTTCCACGACTACGGTGGGACGCTGTTGAACGCCGGGTCGGTGTCAAATCTCAGCATTGAAAACGCCGGCTGGCTTCATGCGACCACCGACTACACCAGCGCCACCCAGACGGCCGCTATCGTCATGGGAGGCGGGCGCATCGACAACACCTTTGGCATCAGCGCCGAGGGCGAGATCGCGCATGCGGTCTGGATCGTTTCTGGCGGAAATCACGCTTCCGCGACGATCAACAACAGCGGTGGAATCACCGCGGGCGGGGGGCGCGGTGGGAGCCAGAACGAGCAAGCGCGCGCGATTGAGACGGACTGGAACGCCACGATCGTCAACTCCGGCAAGATCATCGGCGGGTATGCCGTCCTCTATGACGGATCGCCGACCGATAGTTCGGCGAGCATCCACATCGACAACAGCGGCCTGCTCCGGGGCAAGATCGCGCTGACCCCTGGCGCGGACGCGATCATCAACACCGGCTCGATCGAGAACGAGGTCCATCTCGGCGCCGGCGCGGACGTCTTCGATGGCAGGTCGGGGACCCAGACAGGGGCGATCTTCGGCGACGATGGCGCCGACACGCTGAACGGCGGATCTGGCGGTGAGAGCCTTGACGGCGGGGCAGGGAATGATTGCGTCTTCGGCGGCGCTGGCGACGACGTGATCACCGACAGCTCGGGGTCGAACTACCTGCGGGGCGAGGACGGGAACGACTCGATCTCGGGCGGCAGCGGCTTCGACGACATCAACGGCAACCAGGGCAATGACACGGCCCATGGGAACGATGGCGACGACTGGGTGGTGGGCGGCAAGGACCAGGACCTGCTCTACGGCGATAACGGCAACGACATCGTCTACGGCAACATGGGCGACGACACCGTCTATGGCGGGGCGGGTAACGACTGGGTGCGGGGCGGCCAGAGCAATGACAGCGTCTCGGGCGGCGACGGCGACGACTGGCTGTGGGGCGACCGCGGCGACGACACGATCTCCGGCGGCGCGGGGGCGGACATCTTCCACAGCTTCTCTGGCGCGGGGATCGACCGCATCGTCGACTTCAGCGTGGCCGAGGGCGACAAGGTGCAGCTCGATCCCGGCACGACCTACACGGTCCGCCAGGTCGGCTCCGACACGGTCATCGACCTCGGCGGCGGCGACCGGGTGATCCTCGTCGGCGTCACCGCCTCCACCCTGCCGGCCGGGACCATTCTCGTCGGCTAGGGTCGGGGCTAACCGCCAGCTTTGAACTCGACCCGATAGACCTTGCCGCCGAACCGCGGATCGCCGCGCGGCAGGCATTGCTGCAGCGCTTGGAGCGCCGCTGCTTCGGCGCTGAGCTGGGTCGGGTCGAGAGGGGTATTGGCGGCGCGGAGCACGACCGGCGGCTTGTCGAGCTTTGAGGCCCCGTCCAATGAGAGTTCCAGGCTGACCGAGCGGTTGAGGCGCCCGCCGATGTCGCGCCAGCAAGGTTCGATGCGGCCCCAGAGCTCACCTGTCGAAGCTCGACCGCGAACCTGATTGTCCTGGCCCTGGGGGCCTTTGGCGAGGGTCTCGGACGATTGCGGCGAGCCGGAGGGCGCGGGCCGCGCCTGGCCGGTCTTGGCCGTGGGCGTTGTCGAGGACTGCAGGCGCTCGGCCAGGGCGGCGAAGCCGCTGAGATTGGGATGCGGGCCGGCTGGGGCGACAACGCCCCGGTCGGCGAAGCGGGCCTTGAGCAGCGCCATCGGGGCGCTGCTGGCGGGTTCAGGCGCCGCGGCGTCCGTGGTCAGGGCGGAGGCGTCGACCAGGCTCACCTGCATGCCGGGCGCCTCGTTTCCGGCGGTCTCGCCGGCGGCGCTGACCAGGTCGCCGGCCGCACCGCCGAAGATCAGAATGAGGATCGCCAAGTGGGCCGCAGCGGAGGCGGCGAACCACGCGAAGGCCCTCTGGCGCTCGGCCGCGCGGCGGGACGGAACTGGCCGCGCCTGCGACGCCGTGGCCGAGATGGACATGTGGAAAAAAGCTTAGTCTAGACTACAGGTTGCGTAACCTGGTGTATATGATGACACCGGGGTTGCAACGCTGAGGGGCGCAGCGATTGAAGGTTTTTGCGAGCGACGGGCCCACCGACGGAGGGGCGAGTGACGTCGCGCGAGCGTTCGGGTTCGGAGGGATTCGCCGCGGTGGACGCCCTGGTGGCGCTGCTAGTCCTGTCCGTCGTGCTGATGATGAGTTTTCAGGCGCTACATCAGGCCGGGCGGGTGGCCTTGGCGGCGGCGGAGACCCGGCGTGCGGAGACGCGGCTGAGCGCCCTGTTGCAGACCTCGCCACGGGACTTCGACGTGCACGAAGGAGCGGGGGACGGGTTCACCTGGCGGGTCGAGACCGACGCCACCGGGGCGGAGCGTCCGATCGAGGTCTGCCGACGCGCGGCGAGCCTGCACAGCGAGGCCAGCGGCCGCACCTACAAGGCCGCCACCCTGGAGACTTGCCCCTCGCCGGTCGATGCGCCGACCACGGATACACCCTGATCGAGGCCCTCGCGGCGCTGGCCATCATCAGCCTCGCGCTCGGCGGCCTGACGGTGGCCGTAACCACCACGGCGCACGGCCAGGCGCGGATCGGCGCGCGCATCGCCCAGGCCAATGCGCTGCGGGCGGGCGAGGTCGGCCTGGAACGTGCGCTGCAGGCTGGCGGCGCCTACCGCGCCCGCGACCCCGCGAGCTTTCGCGGCGACGCCAAGGGGTTCAATTTCGAGTGCCGTGCGGGTGGCTGCCGGGTCGACCTGGCTGAAACACGCTCAGGCTTGGCCCTGTCGCTGACCGAGGGCTGTCTCTTATACACATCTGACGCTGCCGACGACTCCTTACGTGTAGA
>CAMFHW010000267.1 GCA_945952175.1 uncultured Phenylobacterium sp.
GATCATGTTCACGATCCCGGTCCCCGCATCGAGGCGGGTATAGGTGGCCCCGATGGTCTTGAAGATCAGTGCGAGACGATCCGCGCCCGCGGCCCGGCCATGGTTGCGCGTGTCGGCGGCGAACACGCTCGCGGCCGCATCGACATCGCCGCGGGCCTGCGCCGCCTGGTTCGTCTCCATGACCGCCAAATTGCGCGCCTGCTCCGCGCCGTCGATGGCTTGCGGATGAACGACAGGAGGCTCTTCGAAGGCCAGAGGGATATCGAATGGCGGCCGCCTTGGGATCAGGCCGAGTTGCATGAGCAGGCTTGCATCGTCGCTCAAGCCGTGCCGGGCGGTCAGCCGGCCCTCCGCCACCCTCCACCAATCGATCCGCAACACCGAGAAGCGGGCTCCGGTCGGCGCCACTCCGACCATCTGTCCGCCCTCCAGCGGCAGCCGCCCGACACCGAGATGGGTCCCCGAGAACGCGAGCTTCGCCGCCACCTGGTCTCGCGACACCGCGACCTCGTGGAGGTCGAGCCGCGCGTCCGGGAAGCGCCGAAAGACATCGGCGTGGGCCTGCACGAACCGCTCGCGCCCGAACGGTCGGCCCCATTCCGTGACCTCCGGGGTCATCAGCATGGCCGCCCCCTCGGCATCGTGGGCGTTGAAGGCCTCATAGTAGGCGCGGACGGTGTCGAGCGGCGTCTTGGACATGGTCACCTGGGGCAAGGTCGGCGGCCGCCCCACGAGGCCGAGGCCCGCGGACAGAAGGTGGCGTCGCGAAGGTGGGCTGGAGGGGCGCATTCGGCGGGCTCGTGGCTGGCCAAAATGGTCGGCCAAGGCGCTAGTAGTCGCGCGTGCGGGCCCGGACGTATTGGAAATCTCCGACATGCGGCAACAGTCTCGTCGGCGTCGCGCCGGCCAGCCGGCGGGTGTCGCGATTGAGATGGGCCTGGTCGGCGTAGCCGGCATCCGCGGCGGCGCTGGCGAGGCTCGCGCCCTGTTTCACCAGCTCGATCGCCTGGCGCATCCGCAAGATCGTCGCATATCGCTTCGGCGAGAGCCCGAACCGGATCTGAAACAGCCGTTCCAGTTGACGCTCGGACAGCTCCACCGCCTCGGCGCCCCGTCGCACCGATCCTGACCGCCGCAGAACCCGCGCGGCGACCGCGGCGCGCCTGTCGATGGCGTAGGCGTCGCTCACCCCCTCGGGGCGGACCAGGCTGGCCGCGCGGCCCTCATGGAAGACCTCCGCCAGGCGTGCGGCGCGGCGCGGCGCGACCTCCTCGAGCAGGACTTGGCGGTCGCGCAGCTCGTGCAGCGGAATGCCCAGCCAGGCCTGGGCGACGATGGGATCGAGGTTCAGAACCTCGATGTCCTGGCCCACCGAACGCGACGGCGCCGATCGGCTCTGGGGTCCGCTGAGATAGAGCCGCTCGCCGCGCCAGACCAGATCGCAGCAGACATCCGCCTGGGTTATCCGCCCCTCGCGGGGCCGCAGGCGCGCGAACATCACGCCGACCAATCCCATCGCCCTGGATGAATGACGCTCCATCGCCAGCACCCTAACCCGCCCCGCTGAGCTTCGCCACGGGCCGCCCCACCGAGCCTCCCGCGCCGGAAGCAGACGCTGAACATCTTCGCACCCGGACGCTACGCCCCAGTCGCGGGGCCGTCGCCAGCAGAGCCGCGGCGCCTCACGCCCTTCCCCGGCGCCATGTGCGGCAAGCCATCTGAGCGGCGCGCCGGCAAGCTGTCAGCCGGTGTTCCGCAGGCCGGCGGCGATCCCATTGATCGTGAGATGGATACCATCGAGCACGGCCGGGTCGCTGTCTCCGGCTCGGCGACGGCGGATCAGTTCGATCTGCAGGTGGTTCAGCGGATCGATATAGGGCGTGCGCGAGCGGACGACGGCCGCCAGATCGGGATTGCCGTCCAGCAGGGCCGACTGGCCGGTGATCGCCAGCACCGTCTCGACGGTGCGGTCCCACTCGGCGCGGATGTCGCCGAAGATCCGGTCGGCCAGGCCGCGATCCTCCACCAGTCCCGCATAGCGGCCGGCGATGGCCATGTCGCCCTTGGCCAGCACCATCTCCATGTTGGCGATGGCCGAGGACAGGAACGGCCAGGCCGCATGCATGTCGCGCAACTGGTCCAGCGGCACGCCGGCCCTGGCCACGGCCGAGCCGAAGCCGTACCAGCCGGGCAGCAGGGCCCGCGACTGCGACCAGGAGAACACCCAGGGGATGGCGCGCAGGCTCTCGATGGTGCGCTGGGCCTGGCGGGCCGTTGGGCGGCTGCCGATGTTGAGGTCGGCGATCTCGCTGATCGGGGTGGCGGCGAAGAAGTAGTTGGCGAAGCCTGGGGTCTCGTAGACCAGGGCGCGATAGGCCTTCATCGCCTCGCGCGCCAGATCGTCCATCGCCTTGGCGTCGACGGTCGAGAGCTCCGCACCCGAGGGCGGCCGCAGCGAGGCCAGGACGACGCCCGAGGCCAGGGTCTCGAGGCTCTGCCGCGCGATCTCCGGATCGGCGTACTTGTTGGCGACCACCTCGCCCTGTTCGGTGATGCGGATCCGGCCCTCGATGGTCCCTGCGGGCTGGGCCAGCAGGGCGTCGTAGCTGGACCCGCCGCCCCGCCCCACGGCGCCGCCCCGGCCATGGAAGAGCTGTAGCCGCAGGCCCGCCTCGCGCACAACCTGGGCCAGGTCGATCGAGGCCTGATAGAGCGCCCAGGTCGAGGTCAGATAGCTGCCATCCTTGTTGGAGTCCGAGTAGCCGATCATCACCTCCTGGATGCCCACGGGCTCCAACAACTGGCGCACCATGGGCAAGGCGAGGTAGCGGCGCATGATGTCCGGCGCGGCTTGCAGGTCGGCGATGGTCTCGAACAACGGCTCGGCAAAGACCACGGTGCGCGCAGGATCGCCTGGCGTGAACAAGCCGACCTCCTTCAGCAGCACATAGACCTCCAGCAGGTCGGACAACGAGGCGGTGTTGGAAACGATGTGGGCGCGAATGGCGTCGCGTCCGTAGCGGCGTTTCAGCTCGGCGGCGGCGACCAGGATCGCGTGCTCCCGCACCGTCTCCTCGCTGTAGGCGGCGAACGGGGTGTGCAGCAGCCGGCCGTGGGCGAGCTCGGCCAGCAGCAGGTCGCAACGGGCCGCCTCGTCGAGGGCGTCGTAGTCCGCGCAGACCCCTGCTTCGCGCAGGAGCTCGGCGACCACGCGACCGTGGACGGCGGAGTTCTGGCGCAGGTCCAGGCGCGCCAGGTGGAAGCCGAAGATCTCCACCGCCCGGATCAGGTCCGGCAGGGGGCCGTGGGCGAAGACCCGCCCGTGCCGCTCCAGCAGGGCCGACAACACCGTCTGGAGATCGGCCTTGAGGGCGTCGGGCCCGTCATAGGGCTCGGCGGCGAAGCTGGCCGGGCGTGGCGGCGCATGGCTCGTGAGGTCCTGATACGACGCGGACAGCCGAGCATAGATGCCGGTGAGCGCGCGGCGGTAGGGCTCGTCGGCGCGCTGGCCTGATCCCTCGGGCGCCGCGTCCGCCAGGGCCTGGAGTTCGGCGCTGACCTCGTCCGGCCCGGCGGAGATCGACAGCTCCGCGCCCAGCGCATGGACCTCTTCCAGGTAGAAGCTCAGCGCCGCGCGCGACTGGCGCGCCATCGCCTGGCGCATCACCGCATCGGTGACGAAAGGGTTGCCGTCGCGGTCGCCCCCCACCCAGGAGCCGACCCGCAGGAAGGACGGCAGCCGCTCGGGCTCGCCCAGCATCTCGCGCCAATGGGCGTAGAGCCGCGGCAGTTCGGGTAGGAAGCTGCGCTCGAAGTAGGAGACAGCGTTCTCGATCTCATCGCCGACCCCGAGCTTCACGTTCCGCAGGAGGCGCGTGCGCCAGAAGATGGCGACGTGGCGCGCGAGCTCGCGCTCGAGATGTCGCCGGTCGTCATCGCTGTGGGCCTCGTCGAGGCCGTCGAGGCCGTCGGCGATGGCGCCCTGCCGATCCAGCACGCTCTTGCGGCGCACCTCGCTGGGATGGGCGGTGATCACCGGCGCCACCAAGGCGTGGTCGAGCAGGTCGAGGACGGCTTGCATCCCGACCCCGTCAGCCTTCAGCGCGCGAACCGCGCCGGCGAGGGTGTCGGACCGCACATCGCCGCCGCGGCCCCGGCGGCGCTGGATCTGGTCCTCGGCGATGTTGGTGATCAGCAGAAAGCAGGCGAAGGAATTGGCGAAGCGCACGGCGTCGCGCAGGCTGAGCGCGCCAAGCTGGGCCGCCAGTGCGTCGGCGGCCGCCTCGCCCCCCTCCCGATGGAAAGTCACCGAGGCGCGGCGGATATCCTCGATCTGCTGAAAGACCGGCTCACCGTCCTCGGCGCGGATCACGTCACCCAGGATACGGCCCAAGAACCGCACGCGGTCGCGAAGACGTTCCGGAAGCGATTGCGCCATCTGCCAGTCATTCCCCTGAGGCAGCAGGATGATGCCACGCATATCGGGTCCGGCGGCCCCACGAAATGCAAGCTCGTATCACCGGGGCGCTGTCGCGCGGAAAGCTCGCCAGGGAGACTATGCGTTTTGGCGTCGAGTTCTGAAGCGCGCCAAAAGCGGTCTTCAAGTGGAGACGGGTTGCGAGATGACCGCCCGCACCGCCAAATCCTATTGATTTGGCTTAGAAATTGCGCCTTCAGAAGGCCATACTCATAAAAAACCCCCAAAAGTTGCGTGGTGATCCATGGCGACTTCCTGGCGCTAGATTCTAGGGCGACGGTGTCGATCCGGCCTCCCGCCGCCCCACGAGGTCAGCCAGGCGCGCCTCGCCTTCCTGCCAACTTGGCTCAAAGCCGCGGTAGTCCTTGCGGTGGAGGTAGCGATGGCAGGATCGGCATAGTGGGCCTAGCGGTAGGTCACCATCGCCTGCGATCACGCGAGGTCTGTAGTCGCCGTGATGGACGTCCCTTGCCGGACGTCCGCAGCCCGCACACAGGTCGCCGACACGATCCATGACGCGCCGGCGCTGGGCCTCCCGCGTGGGCTTCAACCGATAGGCCTCATAGGCCGCCTTGCCTCCAAAGGCTTGTCGATCGGTCGAGAACGGCAGGAGGAACGCGTCTGGCTCCTGCCGCCTGCGTTCATGCTTCCAGATGAAGCTTGCAATGGTCCGCGCCATTTCGTCGGCAGACCTCCCCCGCGCGGGGGAGGGCCCTCCACATCATGAAGAGCAGGCCCTTGTTCCCAGTCGAGCAGTAGCCCTCTCGCCGCCCCGCCTCAGGGACAGCACCCGTGAGAGAACGCCCCGTCGGGGCGCCTCGCGGCTGACCCGACACCCATGGCACGTCGGGATTTTCTCCAGTAGCACTCGATATGGCGTCCGGATCCAAATCAGGGTGCTGCAGCAGTAGTCGAATTTTGTATCTACATGCGTCGGGCTTCATTGAGGCGTTCGCTCTTAAATTTTCTTGCCTCTACCCCAACACCGCTTGGCCGACCTGGCTAAGCCCCGACAACAGCCCGCCCATTAGGGCGCCAAGCAACGCTCCCAAGAGGATGATCAGTGCGGGTCCAGCGATGCGTCCGGCCGCCTCGATTCGGCGCAAGGCTGCCTCCTCTTCGAGGCGTCCTCCACGGACCAAGAGATCACCGACGGCGTTGGAAGCTTCTCCCACTGCGACGAGCCGCACGATTGCCCCTGGGAAGCCTTGCACCTCTCCCAGCGCGTCTGAGAGAGCATGCCCCTGCCTGACGGCGACGGTGACCTCGTTGAGGCGGGTCTGTGCGAGTTTCGAACCGGCAGAGCGGGTCGCCAATCGCAAAGCGTCGCTGATGGGGGCCCCGGCAGCGACCATCGTACCGAGCGAAGTGGAAAAGCCGCCATAGACGATGCCGCGAACCGTGCGACGGGCCGGACCGTCCAAGACCAAGCGGTCGAGGACGGGAGCCAATAGTCCGAGTCGAACCCCGAGATAGACGCCGAACCCCGCTGCGACGAGCCCGGCCAGGAGCACATAGAGATTGGCGCTCAGGAAATCGCTGGCCGCGATCATGACCGCCAGGGCCGGCGGCGGCTTGGCGCCGGCGTCCGTCGCCAACGGCGCGATCGAGGGGACGATGAACAGCAGGATGACAAATAGGCCGCCCACCGCGCTCAGCAGCAC
>CAMFHW010000268.1 GCA_945952175.1 uncultured Phenylobacterium sp.
GGTCCAGGCGACGCCCTCGTTCTCCAGGCTGACCGGCGGGAAGAACAGGCCGGCGCGGCCGGTCAGTCGGCCGAGCGGGCTTGGCGGGGCGGTGAACCTCAGATAGGCCTCGCCCAGGTCGACCTTGTCGCTGATCTTGGGCTGCAGCTCGGCGGTGACCACGGCGCCGAGATTGAAGTTGAAGCGTGGCCGCCATTCGAGCGCCACCTCGGAGAGCGACAGCCCCTGCACCGCATCGGTCTTGCCCGTGCCGCCGTCCAGCCAACTGCGGTCGCCGCCCGTGGAGGCGAGCCGCACGTCGATCAGGCCGTGGAAGGCCTGCGGGCCGAAGACCGAGGATTGGGCGTGGGCGGCCGAGCCGAGCAACAGGGCGGCGGCGAGGCCGGCGAAGGCGCTTCTGGCTCTCACGACAGCCCTCCCCAGGTCAGCCGTAACTGCGCGTCTCCCCATCCTCGCGCAGGAAGATCAAAAGTTCATTGAGCGGCTGGGGCTTGGCGATCAGGTAGCCCTGGATCGCATCGCAGCCCATGGCGGTCAGCAGTTGGAAGGTGTTGGCGGTCTCAACACCCTCGGCGGTGACCTTCATCCCGAGGCTGTGGGCGAGATCGATGGTCGAGCGCACGATCAGGGCGTCGCGCTGGCTCTCGGCGACATCGGTGATCAGCGATTTGTCGATCTTCAGCTCCTGGCCGCGGATCTGTTTCAGATAGGACAGCGAGGACAGGCCCGAGCCGAAGTCGTCAATGGAGATCGAGGCGCCGGCGGCGCGGAACCGGTCGAGCAGCTCCAGCGCCATGGTCGGATTGTCGATGACCGCCGTCTCGGTGATCTCGAAACAGATGCGGCCGACGGCCTGGCTGAGGGTGCGGTCGACGAAATCGGCGAAGTCGTGGTCGCCCAGCAGGCGGCCGGAGATGTTCACCGAGACCTCCATCTGATGGCCGAGGCGCGCCATGGCGGCCTGGTCGGCGATGGCCTGGCGCAGGACCCAGTCGGTCAGGGTGCGGATATGGCCGGTCTCCTCGGCCATGGGGATGAACAGGTCGGGCCGCAGCATGCCGCGCGTCGGGTGGCGCCAGCGGACCAGGCCCTCGACGGCGTTCACCCGGCGGCTGCGCAGGTCGAACTTCGGCTGATGGAACAGCTCCACCTCGCCCGAGCGGATCGCCCACAGCATGCCGCTCATCAGGGCCAGGTTGGAGGACGGGTCGCCATAGGCGGCCGCATCGAAGAAGGCGACCTTGCGCTTCGCGGCGCGGGCTTGGTCGAGGGCGATGCTCGCCTGCTCGATCGGCTCGACTGAGGCGGCCCCGGCGGCGCGCGCGAGACCGACGGTCAGGGCCACGTCGATGGCGTCGCCGCCGATGTGCAGGGGCTGTTCGAGCTGGCCCAGCAGCAGAACGATCCGCGCCTCGGCCGCCGCCTCGTCCTCCGCCGCGAAGACCAGGCCCAGGACCTCGCTGGAAAGGCGGCAGACTACCCCGTCGCGCTGCAGGCCGGCCAGTCGCTCGCCGACCTCGCGTATCACCTGGGCCGCCATGGCGTAGCCGATCGCGCCGCGCACATGGGCGAAGCGGTCGATGCCGAGCACCGCGACGAACACCGCCGCGCCGTCGCTCGGCGCGCGTTCGGCGAGCGCCCGCTCCAGGGTCAGGCGGTTGCCGAGCCCGGTCTCGGCGTCGTGCAGGGCCAGGTGGGTGATCCGCCGCTCGCGCTCGCGGATCTCGGTGGCCATCAGGTTGAAGCTCTCGGCCAGGCGACCGATCTCGTCCTGGCTCTCGACGGCGACATGGCCGTCCTCACCGCGTTGCAGCCGGCCGACCGCGCGGTCGAGCTCGGAGACCGGCCGGGTGACGCTGCGCGCCAGGCTCCAGCTGCCCAGCACGACGAGGCAGAGGCCGAGCAGGCCGGTGAGGCCGATGGTGGCCAGCAGCGGCTGGTAGGGCGCGAGCGCGCGGGCCATCGGATAGGTCAGCAGCAGGGCGGCCCCGTCCTTGCCGGTCAGGCTCGGCAGGGGTTTCACCAGGCCGATCGCGGCGCCGGCCGGCGTCTTCAGCCCGCGGGGGCTGCGGGCCTTGGCGGCGAGCGCCCCGTCCATGAAGCGGTTCAGGCTCCCGCGGTCGGTCAGGCCGCCACCCGAGCTGAGGGTCCAGCCGGCGGCGGTCTTGTGCGCGACGTTGGCGTCGAGCGGGATGGCGGCCAGGCGCTCCAGGGCCGACATCTCGCCGTCGTCGAGGCGGGCGGCGAACACCACCCAGCCGCTCAGGTCCGGCGACAGGATCGGGGTGGCGATCATCTGGTAGGGCGTACCGTCCAGCACATAGACCCCCGCCGGCGCCTCGGAATTGTAGAAGGCCTGGACCAGTTCGTCGGCGTGGGGGCGGAGCTTGCCAGGATCGGCCGCCGAGATCTGGCCGTCGACGCCGACGATGAAGGCCAGGTCGATGCCGAACCGGGCGCGCAGGTTCTCCATGGCCGAGACGATGGTGGCCTGGTCGTGGGTGGCGAAGGCTTCGCGGAAGCCGAAATCGCGCGACAGCAGGGCCGCGCCCTGGCGCAGCTGCTCGGTGCGCATGGACCAGACGCGGTCGAACACCGTGCCCGAGGCGGTGAGTTCGCCGCGCACCTGGCGCTGGGCGGCGTTCGAGACCGCCGAATAGACCGCCGCCGAGATCAGCAACAGGATCACGCCGAACAGGCCCGCATAGAGCACGGTCAGCTTGGTCCGCAGGTGGCGGGCGAGCGACAGGCGGGCGAAGGCGGCGCGGATCATGCTCAGTACTTGCCGTGCTTCAGGGGCGCCGGACGCAGGTCGACGGTCTCAGCAAGGCGCAGGACGCCGGCGGCCGGGATCGCGGCGGCGACCACGCGCTCGCCGCGCGCCGTCTTCTGATAGGGGTGCCACAGGGTGACGCTGGCCGGGCCGGCGGGCAGGCCGGCGATGGTCGCCTCGCCCTGGGCGTTGGTCTTGGCGGCGTAGGGCGTGTCGACCACGCGGATGTAGCCGGTCATGTCGTCGTGGATGTTGCAGCCCACCGAGACGACGCCGACCTTGTCGAACTTCACCATGCGGGTCTCGTCACGGCCGTAGAGCTTCAGCTCGAAGGTCTTGGCCGGCGAGAAGGAATAGACGTGGTGCAGGATGGGATCGAGGTTCGGGAACGACACGTCCGCGCCGACCGGAACCACCAGCACGAAGGGCACGAAGGTCATGTCCTTCTGGGCCATGCGATAGGGCCAGGAGAAGTGGATCGGCCCCCTTGGCGCCCCGGCCTGCGGCGCGACCATGACGACGGCCTCCGCCACCGGCTTGCCGGCGGGAGTGCGGAGGCTGACCGTGAGGTCCCCGGCCCAGGCGGGCGCGGCGACCGCCAGCCCCAGGAGGAGGGTTGCGAGGGCGGCGCGCATGCGCACCAAAAATAGCCGCCAGGGTGTGAAGCGGCTCTTAACCCTGTTGGCGCGCGCAAGCCTCGCCCCGTGGCGATGCGCAGGGTTGCGTTCCCTTGCGGTGCTTGGGACACTGGCGAGATTGATCGACCCGCAGGCGTTATTTTCGCGCCGATTTCGAAAGTTGGAACTTTGACGATTTCCACTCCCACGGCGCTGAAATCCGCGCCCGCCAATCCCATGGCTTCGGTGGAGGCCCTGATCGCGGGCCTCGAGAGCGTCGGCTACATCGCCTCGCGGCGGATCGCGACCGCGCTGTTCATGTCGGTGAACCTGCAGAAGCCGATCCTGGTGGAAGGCTCGGCCGGCGTCGGCAAGACGGAACTGGCGCTCTCGACCGCCAACCTGCTCGGCCTGCCGCTGATCCGGATGCAGTGCTACGAGGGCCTGGACGAGTCCAAGGCGCTGTACGAGTGGAAGTACGGCAAGCAGCTGCTCTACACTCAGATCCTGAAGGACCGGATGGGCGTGGCCCTGGCCGACGCCCCCGACATGGAGGCGGCCATGGACCGCCTGCACGGCATGGGCGACCTGTTCTTCTCCGAGCCCTTCCTCGAACCGCGCCCGCTGATGAAGGCGCTGAAGGAAGATGACGGCTGCGTCCTGCTGATCGACGAGATCGACAAGTCGGACGAGGCCTTCGAGGCCTTCCTGCTGGAGGTGCTGTCGGCCTACCAGGTCTCAGTGCCCGAACTGGGCGTGCTGAAGGCCAAGACCCCGCCGATCGTATTCCTGACCTCGAACAATGTCCGCGACCTGGGCGACGCCCTGAAGCGCCGCTGCCTGCACCTGCACATCCCGCTGCCGGACGCGGCGCTGGAACGGCGGATCGTCTCCAGCCGCGTGCCGGATATCGAGGCGAGCCTGACGAACCAACTGGTCAGCTTCGTGCAGTCGCTGCGCACACTCGACCTGCGCAAGTCTCCCTCGATCTCCGAGACCGTCGACTGGGCCCGCGCGCTGATCCTGCTGAACGCTGACAGCCTGGACGGCGAGGTGGTGCGCGACACCCTGAACGTGCTGCTGAAGTTCGAGCAGGACATCGCCGCGGTGGAGCCGCAGATCGTCGAGCTGATCCGCAAGCCCCTGGCCTGATCCCATGCAGGCCGCCCTGGAGGACTTCTTCCGCGCGCTTCGCTCGGCCGATGTCCGGGTCTCGCCGGCCGAGGCGATCGACGCCCACCGCTGCGTGGCCGCCATCGGCTTCGAGGACCGCGAGCTGTTCCGCGACGCCCTCTGCGCGACGCTCGCCAAGAGCGCCGACGAGGTCACGCGGTTCGACCGCACCTTCGACACCTTCTTCACCCGCGAGGCCTTCCAGGCCAAGCCGCCGCCCTCGCCCGAGGATGGCGACCCGATGGACGGCCTGCCGCAGGAAGCCCAGGAGTCCGAGCTCGCGCGCATGCTGCTGGAGGGCGACGCGGTCAGCCTCGCCCAGTCCATGGAGGCCGCGGCCGAGCGCGCGCAGGTCTCGCAGATCCGCCTGTCGACCCAGCGGAGCCGCCTGACCCGACGGCTGCTGGAAGAGATGGGCCTGGCGGAGATCGAGCGGATCATCGCCGCCGCACGCAAGCTGGAGGACGCCCGGTCCCAGGCCGCCGCCCAGCGGCTGGACGACGCCCGCAAGGGCCTGGCCGCCGAGGCCCAGGCCTTTGTCGAGCGCCAGCACGAGCTCTACGCCGCCGACAGCGCGCGGAACCTGCGCGAGGAGCTCCTGGCGCGGAAGGCGCTGAACGCCGACGGCGGCATCGATCCGGTCGACCTCGCCATGATGCAGGCCCTGGTCAAGCGCATGGCCAAGCGGCTGGCCGATCGCTATTCGCGGCGCAAGCACACGGCCTGGAAGGGTCACCTCGATGTCCGCCGTACGCTGCGCCGCTCGATGGGCTATGGCGGCATGCCCTTCGACATCGTCTTCAAGACCAAGAAGGTCGACAAGCCGTCGATCGTGGCGATCTGCGACGTCTCCAAGTCGGTGGCCGCCGCCGCCCAGTTCCTGCTGACCTTTCTCTATTCGCTGAACGAGGTGGTCGACCGGATGGAGGCCTTCGCCTTCTCGGGCCGGATGATCAGCGTCAACGAGGTGCTGGACGAGCACCACGTCGAGACCGCGATCCTGGAGGTCCTGAAGCGGATCGGCTTCCAGCAGACCGACTACGGCAAGAGCCTGGAGGACTTCTGCGAGCAGCACCTCGACCAGCTCGACCGCCACACCACGGTGATCTTCCTGGGCGACGCACGCTCGAACTATGCGGACCCGCGGCTGGACCTGCTGGCGACCATCCAGAAGCGGTCCCGCGCGGTGATCTGGCTGAACCCCGAGCCCGAGAGCTACTGGGGCCAGGGTGACAGCGTGATGCACCGCTACGAGCGGTTCTGCCACGTGGCCAAGCACTGCAACACGCTGGGCCAGCTGGAGCGGATCATCGAGGACGTTCTGCGGACCTACATCCCGCACTAGGCGGTCGCGGCGGCCGGCTCTTGCGCCGGCCTGGCGGCGGCGATCAGCAGGACGGCGGCGGCGTAGAGCACCACGGCGACCACGCCCCAGCGCAGGGCGACCAGCGGCAGCGACTTCACCACGAAGGCGGCCAGCAGCACGGCCGGGATGCCGCCGATCGCGAGGCCCAGCACCACCCGCAGGT
>CAMFHW010000269.1 GCA_945952175.1 uncultured Phenylobacterium sp.
GCTGTGGGCCGAGAAGATGGTCATCAACGAGTGGAGCTACGACAACGACTTCTCGAACGACAATCACTTCAAGGTGCCGCTGCGCGACAAGGCCGAGGCGCTGAAGAACGTCCGCCTCGAGGTCGAGCTCGGCTTCGACAAGGCCCTGGGCTTCGCCGAGGCCCAGCGCTGCCTGAACTGCGACGTCGAGACGGTGTTCGCCGAGCCGCTGTGCATCGAGTGCGACGCCTGCGTCGACATCTGCCCGGTCGACTGCATCACCTTCACCGAGAACGGCGACGAGGACGACCTGCGCGGCCGCCTGAAGGCGCCGGCGCTCAACACCGAACAGGCCCTGATGGTCTCCGACGCGCTCGGGACCGGCCGGGTCATGGTCAAGGACGAGGATGTCTGCCTGCACTGCGGCCTGTGCGCCGAGCGGTGCCCGACGGGCGCCTGGGACATGCAGAGGTTCACGCTGGAAATGACCCATGCGGGCCAGATGAACGGAGGCGGCGCATGCCAAGCCCGCTGAAGCTCACCAACGATTTCGTCGTCAAGTTCGCCAATGTGAACGGCTCGGGTTCGGCGTCGGCCAATTCGATGTTCGCCAAGTCCGTGCTGCGGATGGGCGTGCCGGTGGCGGCGCGCAACATCTTCCCGTCCAACATCCAGGGCCTGCCGACCTGGTACGAGGTGCGGGTGACAGGCGCGGGCCACCTGGGCCGTCGCGGCGGCGTCGACCTGATGGTCGCGATGAACCCGCAGACCTGGGACAAGGACGTCGCCGAGATCGAGCCGGGCGGCTATCTCTTCTACGACTCCACCAAGCCCCTGCCGCCGTCGAAGTTCCGCGACGACATCACCGTGGTGGGCGTGCCGCTGACGCGGATCACCAACAACGCCTATTCGGTCCCGCGCGAGCGGCAGCTGTTCAAGAACATCATCTATGTCGGCGCCCTGGCGGCGCTACTTGGAATTGAAATCGGCGTCATAGAACAACTGCTGGCCGAGCAATTCGCTGGCCGAGACCGCCTGATCGCCTCTAATATCACCGCCCTGCACATGGGCCGCGACTGGGTCGCCGAGAACCTGAAGCCGATCGGCCTGCAGGTCCGCCGGTCCGACGGGGTCGGCGACCGGATCTATGTGGAAGGCAACCAGGCCGCGGCGCTCGGTGCGGTCTATGGCGGGGCCACGGTCTGCGCCTGGTATCCGATCACGCCCTCGACCTCGCTGGCCGAGGCCTTCACCAGCTATTGCGAGGACCTGCGGATCGACCCGGCGACGGGCAAGGCGCGCTACGCCATCGTCCAGGCCGAGGACGAGATCGCCTCGATCGGCATCGTGGTCGGCGCGGGCTGGAACGGCAGCCGCGCCTTCACCGCGACCTCCGGCCCGGGCATCTCGCTGATGACCGAGTTCATCGGGCTCAGCTACTTCGCCGAGATCCCGGCGGTGATATTCGACGTCCAGCGGGGCGGGCCGTCGACCGGCATGCCGACCCGGACCCAGCAGGCCGACCTGCTCGGCGCGGCCTACGCCTCCCACGGCGACACCAAGCATCCGATGCTGCTGCCGATGGACCCGGGCGAGTGCTTCGAGTTCGGGGCGTTGGCCTTCGACCTCGCCGACCGGCTGCAGACCACCATCTTCGTCATGCTCGACCTCGACATCGGCATGAACGAATGGCTGACCGAGCCCTTCCAGTGGGATGACTCGCGCAAGCTCGATCGTGGCAAGGTCATGACCTATGGCGACCTCGAGACCGGCAAGGAGTTCGGCCGCTATCTCGACGTCGACGGCGACGGTATTCCCTACCGCACTTATCCGGGCACCCACCCGACCAAGGGCGGCTATTTCACCCGCGGCACCAGCCGCAATCCCTATGCGCGCTACAGCGAGGAGGGCAGCGTCTATGTCGACAACGTCCAACGCTTGCTGCGCAAGTTCGAGACCGCCAAGACGCTGATCCCGGCGCCGGTGGCGCGGCCGGCCAAGCGGGCGACGCGCGAGGGCGTGATCTATTTCGGCTCGACCACGCAGGCCATGCACGAGGCGCTCGACATGCTGGAGGCCCAGGGCCGCCACATCGACGCCCTGCGCGTGCGCGGCTTTCCGTTCGCCGATGAGGTCAACGCCTTCATCGAGGCGCACGAGCGGGTGTTCGTGGTCGAGCAGAACCGCGACGGCCAGCTGCGCACCCTGATCATGAACGAGGGCGGAATCGATCCCGGCAAGCTGACGGCGGTGCTGCACTATGACGGCACGCCGATCACGGCGCGCTTCATCGCCGGCGAGATCGCCGCCCACATGGGGGCCGCCCGGCAGCCCAGCTACACGGAGGCCGCCGAGTGACCTACATCACCAAGCCCCGGCTGCACCATCCCAGCCTCGCCACCAACCAGCTCGGCTATACCCGCCGCGACTATGAGGGCTCGGTCTCGACGCTGTGCGCGGGCTGCGGCCACGACTCGATCTCGGCCTCGATCATCCAGGCCTGCTACGAGCTCGACCTGCCGCCGCATCGGCTGGCCAAGCTCAGCGGCATCGGCTGCTCGTCCAAGACGCCGGACTATTTCCTGGGCAATTCCCACGGCTTCAACACCGTGCATGGGCGCATGCCCTCGGTGCTGACCGGCGCCAACCTCGCCAATCGCGAGCTGATCTATTTGGGCGTCTCGGGCGACGGCGACTCGGCCTCGATCGGCCTCGGCCAGTTCGCCCACGCCATGCGGCGCGGCGTGAACATGACCTATATCGTCGAGAACAACGGGGTCTACGGCCTGACCAAGGGCCAGTTCTCCGCCACCTCGGACAAGGGCTCGAAGTCCAAGAAGGGCGTGGTCAACCACGACAGCGCCATCGACCTGGTCAGCATGGCCCTGCAGCTCGGCGCGACCTTCGTGGCCCGCTCGTTCAGCGGTGACAAGACCCAGCTGGTGCCCCTGATCAAGGCGGCGCTCAGCCACAAGGGGGCGGCCTTCATCGACTGCCTCAGCCCCTGCGTGCAATTCAACAACCATGCCGGCTCGACCAAAAGCTACGACTATGTGCGCGAGCACAATGAGGCGGTGAACCGGCTGGACGTGATCCTCGGCCGCCACACCATCGAGGTCGACTACGCGCCGGGCACCACCACCACGGTCACCCAGCACGACGGCTCGGTCCTGAACCTGCACAAGATCGCCGAGCACTACGATCCCACCGACCGACTGGCGGCCATCGCCTACCTGTCCGAGCGCCAGGCCAAGGGCGAGGTCGTCACGGGCCTGCTCTATGTGGATCCCGAGGCGGAGGACCTGCACGCCGGGCTCGACACGGTTGAGGCGCCGCTGAACACCCTCAGCGATGCGGAGCTTACCCCGGGCTCGGCGGCCCTCGCCAAGATCAACGCCGACCTGCGCTAAGCGGAGGGACAGCCGTGCTGAGCTGGAAGATCGGGAAGGTCACCGTCACCCGGATCGTGGAGATGGAGATCCCGATCCCCTACAACGCCGAGCGGCCGTTCCTCCCGAACGCGACGCCCGAGGCGCTGGCCGGCTATCCGTGGCTCTATCCGCATTTCGTGACACCCGAGGGCCATCTGAAGCTGTCGGTGCATGCGCTGCTGGTCGAGGCGCCGGGCCTGCGCCTGATGGTCGACACCTGCATCGGCAACGACCGGCCCCGCGCCATGACCGGGCGGCGGCCGCTGGCGACCGACTTCCTCGAACAGTTCGCCAAGGCGGGCTGGACCCGCGAAAGCGTCGACGCGGTGGTCTGCACCCACCTGCATGTCGACCACGTCGGCTGGAACACCATGCTGGAAGACGGCAAGTGGGTCCCGACCTTCCCGAAGGCCCGCTACCTGATCGGCCGCCAGGAACATGCCCACTGGAGCGCGGAAGGTGACGCCGACCAGCAGGAGATCCTCGCCGACTCCATCAAGCCGGTGTTCGACGCCGGCCTGGCGGAGCTGGTGGAAATGGACCACGTGATCTCGCCGGAACTGCGCCTGGTCCCGACGCCGGGCCACACGCCGGGCCATGTCAGCGTCGCCATCGAGTCGGAGGGCGAGCGCGCGCTGATCACCGGCGACTTCTCGCACCATCCCTGCCAGATGGCCCACCCCGACTGGTCGCCGGCCTTCGACAGCGATCCGCATGCGGCCGCTGACATGCGCGCCAAGATGTTCGGCGAGGTCGCCGATCAGCCGGTGCTGCTGATCGGCACCCACTATGCCGGGCCGACCGCCGGCCACGTGAAGCGCGACGGGAAGGCCTTCCGCCTGGAGGTCTGGGACGGGGCGTCGCGGCGCCGGCTACGGCTAGCGAATCCTTAACCGCGCGGCGCCAGCCTCCCCACGAGCAGGAGGCAGCCGTGTCGTACCGATTGGTGGAGATGCCCGAGGGGCATTTCGAACTCGACCCGAAGCCGACCTCGGACGAGCTCGCCGCCTATTACCGCGACAAGTATTTCGCCTCGGATCACGGCTCGACGCCCTACGCCCACGGCTACACGGCCGAGGAGCTCGAGCACAAATGGCTCCAGCCCGCCGAGGCGGAATTCGTCTGGGGCAAGCCGGCCGGCTCGATGCTGGAGGTTGGTGTCGGCGAGGGTTTCACCCTCGACTATTTCCTCAAGCGTGGCTGGCGCGCCGAGGGCCTCGACTTCACCGACGACGGGGTCCAGGCCTTCTTTCCCGAGCTGGCGAGCCGGCTGAAGCTAGGCGACGCGTACGAACTGCTGGATGCGGCCATCGCTTCGGGCGAGCGCTACGACCTCGTGATCTGCAACAACGTCCTGGAGCATGTGCTGGACCCGATGGGCCTGCTGCGCCGGCTGCGCGCCCTGGTGACGCCGGGCGGCATGACGCGGATCGCCGTGCCCAATGACGGCTCGTGGCTGCAGGACCTGATCGTCGATCGCGGCTCGGCCAAGCCGGAGTTCTACGTGGCCGCGCCCGACCACCTGAACTACTTCAACACCGACACCCTGCCCAAGGCCCTGGCCGCGGCGGGCTGGGAGGTGGTCGAGCATCTGGGCGAGTATCCGATCGATCTCTTCCTGCTCAATCCGGACACCAACTACATGGCGCAGCGCTCGCTGGGCCGGAACTGCCACTTCGCCCGCGTGGCCTTCGAGATGGGGCTGTGGAAGCGGCGCTCGCTGGAAGCGGTGGTCGAGTTCCGCCGCGGCTGCGCCAAGGCCGGGATCGGCCGAAACCAGGTCGCCTATGCCCGCCCGATCCCCGGGGTCGGCGGAGCCGCATGAACGTCCTGATCCTGAGCGCGGCGGCCAAGGTGCTCCTGGTCCGCGCGTTCCAGGCGGCGGCCCGGCCGGGCCGCGTCTTCGCCGCCGACCTCGGCCCCGACAACGCCGCCCTGTTCGAGGCCGACGGTGCGGTGCTGCTGCCGCGGACCGACGCGCCCGGCTTCCCAGGCGCCCTGGCCAAGGCCTGCGCCGATCACGGGATCGGCCTGGTCGTGCCGACCCGCGACGCGAACCTGCCAATCCTCGCCGGGCTGAAGGCGGACTTCGCGGCCCAGGGCGTCACGATCCTCGTCGCCGAGGCGGCGGCGCTGGCGACCTGCCAGGACAAGCGCGCCTTCGTGACCTTCTGCGCGGCGCACGGGTTCGCGACGCCGCGCACCTTCGCCCCCGGCGAGACGCCGGACGCCTTCCCGGTCTTCGTGCGGCCCGCGACCGGCGCGGGCGGGCGAGGGGCCCGACGGGTCGACCGCGCCGCCGACCTGCCCGCCGACGAAAGCCTGCTGGTCCAGGCCTTCGAGACCGCGCCGGAATACAGCGTCGACGTCCTGATGGACCTGGCGGGCCGGCCGCTGCAGGCCGTACCGCGCCGCCGGCTGCAGGTGCGCGACGGCGAGGCGGTGAAGTCGCGGACGGAGGACATCGCGGCCCTGGCCGAGCAGTCCCTGGCCCTGTGCGCGGCCCTGGGCCTGGTGGGGCATAACGTGGTCCAGGCCTTCTATTCGCCCGAGACCGGCGTACGCTTCGTGGAGATCAATCCGCGGTTCGGCGGCGCCTCGAACCTGTCGATCCAGGCGGGCCTGGCCTCGCCGGAACGCATCCTGCAGATGGTCGCCGGGCAGGGCGAGGCGGC
>CAMFHW010000270.1 GCA_945952175.1 uncultured Phenylobacterium sp.
CAAGCTGGGTCGTCGTCAGCTCGCCGAAGTCGGTGGTCGAAAGGTTCTTCAGCTGGGTGGTGGTCAGGCCCGAGACCTGGGTGGTGGTGAGCGAGCCCACCTGGGTCGCGTCGAGCGCCGAGAAGGCGGCGTCCTTCAGCGCCCCGACCTGACTGGCCGACAGGGCCCCAAGTTGAGTGGCGTTCAGCGCCCCGACCTGGGTCGCGTTCAGCGCCCCGACCTGGGTGTTGGTGAGCGCGCCGATCTGGGTCGCCGACAGCTCGCCGATGTCGCCCGTCGCGAGGCCGCCGAGCTGGGTGGTGGTGAGGCCCTTGATCTGGGTCGTGGACAGGCCTGCGACCTGGGTCCCCGTCAGGGCCGCCACATTGGCCGCCGACAGGGCGCCCACCTGGGTGGCCGACAGCGAGCCGATCTGGGTCGCGTCGAGCTGGCCAAGCGTCGTGGTGCTGAGGCTGGCGAGCTGGGTCCCGCCCAGGCCCTTCAGCTGGGTGGCCGACAGGGCGCCCACCTCGGTCGCCGTCAGGCTGCCGAGATTGGTGGTGCTGAGCGCGCCGAGCTGGGTGGCCGACAGGCCGCCGATCTGGGTCGAGGTCAGTTCGCCGAAGTCGGTGGTCGACAGGTTGCGCACCTGGGTCGCCGAGAGGCCCGACAGCTGAGTGGTGCTCAGCGAACCCACCTGGGTCGCGTCGAGCTGCGAGAAGGCCGTGGCGGTGAGCGCGCCGATCTGGCTGGCGCTCAGGGCGCCGAGCTGGGTCGCGTTCAGGGCGCCGACGTCGGTGGCGTTCAGCGCCGCCACCTGGGCGGTCGACAGGGCCCCGATCTGGGTCGCCGACAGCTCGCCGACATCGGTGGTCGACAGGCCGGACAGCTGGGTCGTCGTCAGGCCCTTGACCTGGGTGGCGGACAGCGCCGCGACCTGGGTGGCGTTCAGCGCCGAGACATTCGCCGCCGTGAGGCCGGCCAGCTGCGCCCCGCTCAGGCCGCCGATCTGGGTGGCGGAGAACTCGCCGATGTCGGTCGAGGTCAGGGCGCCGAGCTGCGTCGCCTTGAGACCGCCGAGCTGGGTGGTCGACAGCGCCGCGACCTGGGTCGCGTTCAGGGCCGAGACGTTGGTCGCCGTCAGGGCGCCGACCTGGGACGCCGTCAGGGCGCCGATCTGGGTGGCGTTGAACTGGCCGAGCGTGGTGGTGGAGAGCCCCGCGATCTGGGTCGTCGACAGGCCCGCCACCTGGGTCGTGCTGAGGCCGCCGACCTCGGTCGCCGTCAGGCTGCCGAGATTGGTGGTGCTGAGCGCGCCAAGCTGGGCGGCGCTGAGCGAGCCGATCTGGGTCGAGGTGAGTTCACCGAAGTCGGTGGTCGACAGGCCCTTGAGCTGGGTCGTGCTGAGGCCGGCGATCTGGGTGGTGGTGAGCGCGCCGGTCTGGGTCGCGTCAAGGGCCGAAAGGCCGACGGCCGACAGGCTGCCGAGCTGCGAGCCGGACAGGGCCCCGATCTGGGTCGAGTTCAGCGCGCCGACCTGGGTCTGGGTCAGGGCCGCCACCTGGGTGTTGACCAGGGCGCCGACCTGGGTCGCCGACAGCTCGCCGATGTCAGTGGTGCTGAGCCCGCCGACCTGGACGGCGGTCAGGCCCTTGATCTGGGTGGTCGACAGCGCGCCCACCTGGGTCGCGTCCAGGGCCGAGAAATTCGCCGGGCTCAGCGCCGCGATCTGGGCGGCCAGCATGGCGCCCACCTGGGTGGCCGCGAGTTCGGCGATGTCGCCGGCGGACAGGCCCTTGATCTGGGTGGTGGTGATGCCCTTGATCTGGGTCGTCGACAACGCGCCCACCTGGGTCGCGTCGAAGCCCGAGAGATTGGTCGCCGAGAATGCGCCGATCTGCGTCGCCGACAGCACGCCCACATGCGTGGCGTCCAGCGCGCCGATCTGGGTCGAGGTCAGGGATTGGATCTGGGCGCTGGAGAGCGCCACCAGCTGACTGGTGTCCAGCACGACGCCGGTGGCGAAGTGCGGGATCTGGGTGGCCGTCAACCCCTTGACCTGGGTCGCCGAGATCGCGTGGACCTGGGTCGCGTCGAGCGCGCCGATCCCCGAAACATTGATCGCGCCGATCTGCGTGGCGCTCAGCGACTGGATGTCTGTCGTCGACAGTCCCTGAATATCGGTGACGCTCAGGTTGCTGATCTGCGCCGCAGAGAGGCTGGAAATCGGCATATGATCTTCCTGGTCGAGTGCGTGAGGCGGCGACTAATCGAGCGACGTGACGAACATAAAAAAGACTCACTCTACCGGAGCGGGTCTCTCCCATAGCCCACACACAGTAGAATCCCTTTCCGAGACGTTACTGCGATTCTCGGGCGCTCCGATTTCCCACGACTGTAACGGAACCAAGGCGTTGGCCGTGCGTTGCGGCCCGCTCCGCAATCCCCTGTCGGCCCAAGGGGAATACCCGTTCTGGGCAATGCGCCCTCCCCCCTTGAACGGCGCAGGGCGGGATCTGGGGCGCTCGACGCCGAAGCGGTGGCGGATTGTCGCACCGGGGAGCTCGAACTCCCCAAGGCCAGCCTCAGGCCGCGCGGGCGGCGTTGGGCGTCAGGCCCTGCATCACGACCCGGTTGATCTCGATCAGGTCCTGGATGTCGTCCTCGCCGCGGATGACGAGGCTGGTATACTTGCTGACCCACATGGCCAGCGAGATGATGCTGGCGCGCGTCTCGCGCGGAAGGGCGTTGTCGGGGGAGCTGCAGTCGGTCGCCAGCGCCGACCACATGCGCCGGTTCCAGTCGAGCGCGTCGATGCGCCCGGCCACATCCTTCGGATCGAGCTTGGCCGCTTCCATCAGGGCGAAGGTGACCTGGCCGAAGAGACGATACTCCGCCTCCTTGGGGGTCTCCGCCCTAGCCGCGGTCTGCTGGTACGCTCGAAGCGACATTCCCCAACCTCTGGTCTTCGTATTCGATCAGCTTCCGGCACAGCATCAGGGCTTTGTAGTACTCGCGCTCCATGCAGTGCTTGGAGATCGCGACGCACTCGGAGAGCACCTCGGGATTGCGGATCGCGCCCATGAATTCGCTCAGTCTCTGAACGAACTCATCATAGTAGCGCGTGGCCCCACTCTCATCGAGGTACATCATCATCACCGGCAGGTAGATCCTGCGCGCAGGCGAAATGGCCTGCTCCGGTTGCATGATGTCCTTCTCGCGCAGGACCGAAGCCTTGTTCTGGAGAATCAGCACGCCACGACGATCGCCGTTCTGGACGACGGCGCCGTTGAGCACGAACTTCTCGCCGGGCTTCAGCGACAACTTCAGCGGCAAGTCTCGTTTCCCCCGATGTCTTGCGCCGCCAAGCGCGAGTTCCTGAACAGTCCCTGTCCCGCGAGGATTCCTCCTCATTCCGGGGACTGCCACGCATAACCGGCGGCAGGTTAACGACGCCTTGAGGGGGGTGCGGCAGGCCGCCGCACCCGCCCCCTGGGCTTAGGTAAGGATTAACCATGTTCGCGCGTATCTGCGAGCAGGTTTCCCAGGATCGCCCAAGGAGCAGATGCATGGCGCGTCCCGCCAGTTCGAGCGCGGTGTCAGCCCTGGCGCTGCAGCCGCACATGGGCGCCACGCCGGCGCGCCTGGCGGCGGACATCGTGGGCGACAGCGGCTCCGCCAGCGCGCTCGAGAAGCTGAACCAGGCGATCGGCGAGTTGAAGACCCTCGCGGTCCAGCCCCTGCTGCAGAGCGCCATCAATGCGCTGAACGCCAATGACCTGCAGGGCGCCGCCGAATGGGCCTTGAAGGCCCTGCACCAGGACGAGCGCTCCGGCGTCTCCTGGTATGTCCTGGCCGTCGCCCGCGAGAAGGCCGGCGACTTCGCGGGCTCGATCACCTGCTACGAGGCCGCGCTCAAGCTCATCCCGGATCACGCCGAGGTCGCCAACAACATGGGCCGCCTCGCCTTCCGCATCGGCGAGCAGGGTGTCGCCGAGCAGCTGTTCCGCATCTATCTGGCGCGCTATCCGAACCATCCGGAAGGCGCGAACAACCTCGCCTGCGCCCTGCGCAGCCAGGGCCGGTTCGACGAGGCGATCGAGGTCCTGAAGGCCTCGCTGATGGCCGACCCGAACCACGCCATGGTCTGGAACACCCTGGGCACGGTCATGGCCGAGCAGGGCGACACCGCGAATGGCGAGATCTTCTTCAACGAGGCCCTGCGCCTCGATCCGACCTTCGCCAAGGCCCGCTACAACCGCGGCAACATGCGCATGGCGCTCGGCCATCTCGACGAGGCGCTGTAGGACTGCGAGACGGCGCTCGCCCAGACCGACCTGCCGGACGAGCGGATCATGATGCGCCTGTCCCGCTCGACGATCCTTATCAATCTGGGCCGGGTCGGAGAGGGCTGGGACGAATACGAGGCGCGGCTCGATCCGAACTTCGCCGACGTCACCGTCTTCCGCACCGGCCGCCCGGCCTGGAAGCCCGGCGCCGACCTGGCCGGCAAGTCGCTGCTGCTGTTCGGCGAGCAGGGCCTGGGCGACGAGATCCTGTTCGCCAACACCCTGCCCGACATCCTGGACCGCCTGGGCCCCGACGGGCGCCTGAGCCTTGCGGTCGAGGCCAGGCTGGTTCCGCTGTTCCAACGATCCTTTCCGCAGGCGCGGGTCGGCGCGCACCACACCGGCAAGATCGAGGGCCGCACCCATCGCATCGCGCCGTTCCTGGACGGCGAGCTCGGAAGCATCGACCTGTGGGCCCCCCTCGCCTCCCTGCTGTGCGAATTCCGGCGCACGCCCGAGGACTTCCCGGACCGGACGGCCTTCCTCTCCGCCGATCCCGACCGGGTCGCCGACTGGAAGGCGCGCCTCGCCAGGGAGGCCCCGGCCGGTCCGAAGATCGGCCTCCTGTGGAAGAGCGCCATCATCTCCAGCGGGCGCCATCGCTATTTCTCGCCGTTCGAACGGTGGGCGCCGGTGCTGGCCACGCCCGGCGTCAGCTTCGTCAACCTGCAGTACGGCGACTGCGCCGCCGAGATCGAACAGGCGCGCCGCGAGTTCGGCGTCGAGATCTGGAATCCGCCCGGCATCGACCTCAAGCAGGACCTCGACGACGTCGCCGCCCTGTCCAGCGCGCTCGACCTGGTGATCGGCTTCTCCAACGCCACCCTGAACATCGCCGCCGCCTGCGGCGCGCCCACCTGGCTGATCAGCGCTCCCGGCGCCTGGACCTGCCTCGGAACCGACCGCTACCCCTGGTATCCGCAGGTGCGCCTGTTCCGCCCCTCGGCCTTCCGCGAATGGGAACCGGTGATGGCCGAGATCGCCGCGGAACTCGCCAAATTCGCCGGCTAAGCATCCGCCGCGTGTCGAGCCGGGCCCGTCTCGATTCGCCGGAGGGCGGGCCGTTTCCCCAAGGTGATCCCTTGGCCGGCCAAGGGCCTGGACACTAGGCGAATCCGCGCAGCGCGGCCCCCGGGCGTAGAAGCGGCTTGAACATCGCGGCTCACGCCTTAGTCTGCGTGCAGTTTGAAACAATTGTTCGAGCGTCGGTGTCGACGCCTCGCCCGCCTGGGGAGCCCATATGAGCCAGCGTTTTGAAGGCACCGACAATTACGTCGCCACCGAAGACCTGAAGGTTGCGGTCAACGCCGCCATCGCCCTGGAGCGTCCGCTCCTGATCAAGGGCGAGCCCGGCACCGGCAAGACCGTCCTGGCCTTCGAGATCGCCAAGGCGCTCGGCGCCGAAATGATCACCTGGCACATCAAGTCGACCACCAAGGCGCAGCAGGGCCTCTACGAGTACGACGCCGTCACCCGCCTGCGCGACAGCCAGCTCGGCGACGAGCGGGTCAAGGACGTCCGCAACTACATCAAGAAGGGCAAGCTCTGGGAGGCGTTCACCGCCGACAAGCGCCCCGTCCTGCTGATCGACGAGATCGACAAGGCCGACATCGAATTCCCGAACGACCTCCTGCAGGAGCTCGATCGGATGGAGTTCTACGTCTACGAGACCAATGAGACGATCAAGGCGGCGGTCCGCCCGATCGTGATCATCACCTCGAACAACGAGAAGGAGCTGCCGGACGCGTTCCTG
>CAMFHW010000271.1 GCA_945952175.1 uncultured Phenylobacterium sp.
CTGCAGGCGGCCCTGCTCGTCGGCGGCCACGCGGCGGGTCACCAGGCCCTGGAAGCCGGGCTGGAAGAGGCCGATCAGGGCGAACACCGGCGTCCCGGCCAGCAGGAAGACCCAGCCGGTGGGCGCGAGGCCATAGATCGCGAAGCCGAGACCGCCGAAGGCCAGGCCGACCATCATCGCCCCCGCCTCACCGATCCGCGCCACCACCGGCTTCACCAGCAGCATCTGGACCACGATGTTGCAGATGCCCACGGCTGCCAGGGCCGTGCCGGTCATGCCCAGGTTCCAGCCATAGCGGTTGGAGGCATAGAGCACATAGACGGTCGGCAGCACGTTGTGGGCGAGCTGCAGCAGGAAGTTCACCCCGGACAGGGCTGCGAGCGTCGGGTGCGAGCCCAGGAAGCCCAGCGAGCCCATCGGATTGGCCCTGGCCCAGGAGAACGGCGCGCGGTTCTCCGGCTTCAGCGATTCCGGAAGGATGAAGGCGCCGTAGAGGGCCGCCAGCAGGGTCATGCCCGCCGAGGCCAGGAACGGCAGGCGCAGGGACTGGTCGCCCAGCCAGCCGCCGATCGCCGGCCCGACGATGAAGCCCGCGCCCCAGGCCGCGCCGATATAGCCGAAGGTCTGGGCCCGCTTCTCGGGCTCCACCGTGTCGGCGATATAGGCGTTGGCCACCGCGCCGCCCGCCGCCGTCACGCCCGACAACACCCGGCCCAGGAACAGCCAGCCGACGGAAGGGGCCAGCGCCATCATCAGATAGTCGGCGCCGAGGCCGGCCAGCGAAATCAGCAGCACGGGCCTGCGGCCGAACCGGTCCGACAGCGCCCCCAGGATCGGCGCACAGACGAACTGGGCCAGCGCCCAGGCCGCGGAGAACACCCCCATCAGGCCCGCCGCCTTGGCCGCGTCGCCGCCCTCGAACCGCTGCATCAGCGGCGCGAACACGGGAATGATCACGCCCAGCGACAGCACGTCGAGCCAGACGGTCACCAGGATGAAGCCGAAGGCGGCCTTGCGGCCGCGCCCTGACGGCGCTGCGTCGCTCATGCGCGTCTCCCCCGGCGCAGGATGAAACAAAACCGGAACTCTCGCAACTGCTTCACCCTTCTCCCGTCATGGCCGGGCTTGTCCCGGCCACCCATGATCTCCGCGCATCGATGGGCGCCGCTCACCTCTCCGCCGCCCGCTCTTGCGCCATCGACGCTTGGATGGCCGGGACGAGCCCGGCCATGACGTCGGAGGTGAGCTACACCGACCGGTCGCGGTACGAACCCAGGAGCGCCCGCCACCACTCCGCCAGCCGCATCAGCAGCGCCTGGTCCGGGAAGCCATGGCGCGCCACGCTGTCGGCCGGCACCTGGTCGAAGCCGCGATGCTCGACGCTGACGCGGGTCTCTTCGCCCACCGCCTCGAACCGCACCTCGACCTCGGTCTTGAGCTCCAGGGGAAAGTTCGCCTGTCGCCACGAGAAGATCAGCCGGTTCGGCGGGTCCCAGACCAGCACCCGGCCGATCTCGAACACCTTGCCGTTGGCCAGCGTCTCGGTCAGTCGCCCGCCCTCGCCCGGCTCGAAGGCCAGCACCCCCGGCGCCCGCGGCGTCGTCTGGAACAGCCCGTTCGGCTTCCACCACGCCCCGATCTCCCCCACGAACGCCGCGAACGCCCGCTCCGGCGAGGCTTTCACGCGCAGGGCGACGAAGACCTTGGAGGTCATCGCGGCCCCCAGGCGCCGTGCTCCGCCACATGTCGGCGCGCACCAACTTGCCCTCTCCCCTCGCGGGAGAGGGTGGCCCCGCGGAGCGGGGTCGGGTGAGGGGCCGCGCGGCCTTGCAGCCGAGCTCTAAGAGCCCCCTCATCCGACCGTCCTGCGGACGGCCACCTTCTCCCGCGAGTGGAGAAGGGAAACGAGCGAGCCGCACTCACCCTTCCCGCTCCAGATGCGCCTTGAACGCGAGAAGCTGTTCGCTCCACAGACGTTCGGCGTCTTCCAGCCAATGCAGCAGATGCACCATGGGCTCGGGCCTCAAAGCATAGATCCGCACGCGCGCGTCGAACTCAGGGTGGCTTTCCTCGACCAGACCGCTGTCCTTCAGCGTCTTGAGGTGGCGGCTCATGGCCGGCGGGGCCAGCCCCACCTCGCGCGCCAGTTCGCCGGCCGGCCGCGGCCGGTGCGCCAGGAGGTCGATCACCTGCCGCCGCGCCGGGTCCGCCAGGGCGGCGAGCGTCCGGTCGAGTTCCGGCCGCCTCAGCGCCTGTCCGCTCACGCGCCGACCTTGTAGACGAGGCCGGTGGCCGCCTCCTGGTCGGCGATGCTGACCGCCTCGACGGTCTGCGAGATCGTCCAGATGTGGCCTTCAGGATCGCGGCACCGATAGGTGCGATCGCCGTAGAACTGGGTCTCCGGCTCGGCGATGATCTCTGCGCCGGCAGCGCGGGCGCGTTCGCAATGGCCGTCCAGGTCGCTGTCGAGCTGGATGTGCACCGTCTGGGTGTTCTTGCCGCCGACCGAGGCCGGGCTCTTGTGGTTTTCGCTCCACTCGGTGCCGACCATGACGCCGCTGTCGCCATAGCTGAGCTGGGAATGGGCGAGCTTCCCCTCCCCGTCCTCGAGCAGCAGGGTCAGCTCGAAGCCGAACGCCTTCTGCAGCCAGTCGATGGCGGCCTTCGGGTCACGGTAGAACAGGGCGGACATCAGATGGGCCATGATCGCCTCTTAAGCGGATGTGGTGATGGTCTTGCCCGTCGCGCGGGCCATCTCTTCGGGGGTCATGACCTCGACGGTCATGCCGAACGACCAGGGATGGTCCTCGGGATCGAGGCAGGTATAGACGCGGTCGCCATAGGGCATGGTCGCGGGTTCGCGCTGGATGCGCGCCCCGGCCGCCCGGGCGGTCTCGCAATGGGCGTCCAGGCCCTCATGGAGCTGGACATGGGTCGACTGGCTGGACCGGCCGCCGAACGCCGCGGGGCTGATGGCGTGGCCGTTGGGCGGACCCACCACCATCACATAGCCGTCCTGGATCCAGAGCTCGGAATGGATCACCCCGCCCTTCCCGTCATCGACGATCAGGCGCGCCTCGAAGCCGAAAGCCTTTTCCAGCCAGGCGATCGCCGCGCGCGGGTCGCGATACCAGATGCAGGGACTGATGGTCGGACGGTCCACAGCCATGGCCGGCTCCTTCAATTCACGTCATCGACAATATTTCTACATTTCCGCAAATATCTGTCAAGCCGAAACCCCACCTGATCGCCTACAAGATCTCAGGGTTTCAGGGCCGGCCGGATCGGCCCCAGCCGCCCGTCGTTGCGCTGCGGCTTCACCCCGACCAGCTTCGCCAGCAGCGGATAGACGTCGACATTGTCGAAGGTCTTCAGCTTCACCCCCGACCGGAACGCCGGCCCGCTCGCCACGAACACCGCCGCCATCTCCGGGCTGTAGGGATCGAACCCATGGGTCCCCTTCTCCACCCAGACCTTGTTGGTCCGGCTGTTGATGGTCCACCCCGTCTCCGGCAGGCAGAAGATATCCGCGACCCGCGGGTTCTTCCCGTAGTGATAGCGCCACGGAAAACGCCCCCGCTTCCAGCACGTCAGGTGGTCGTGCTTGCCGACCAGCGCCTTCTCCGCCGCCTTCTCGTGGCCCGGGACCGGGTAGAGCGTGGCGAACGCCCCGCTGCTCAGGATCCGGATGTCCTCGGCCGGAACCAGGTCCTCCAGGAACAGCCGGCGCTGCTCCGACAGGGCCGCCATGCCGTGGTCGGCGACCACCACGATATTGGCCTCGATCCCCCGCGCCTTCAGCCCCTCGACCAGTCGGCCGAGCGCATGGTCCACCGTCGCGGCGGCCTTGTTCAGCTCTTCGGAGTCCGGCCCGTAATAGTGGCCGGCGGTGTCGACGTTATCGAAATAGAGCGTGACGAAGTCCGGCCGCTTGTCCGCCGGCAGGTCCAGCCAGGCCAGCACCTGGTCGGTCCGCGCATCGGCCGGCAGGCCGGCGTTGAAGTGCAGCCACAGGCTCGGCCGGATCCCCCGGATGTCGGCTTCCGACCCCGGCCAGTACATGGTGCCCGTATGGATGCCGGCCCGCTCGGCGGTCACCCACAAGGGCTCGCCCTCGTCCCACCAGCGCCGGTCGACGACGGCGGCCTGGTTCGACATCTTGAAGGTCACCCCGGGGATGGCGGGGTCCTCCATGTTGTTCTCGACGATCCCATGGTGGTCCGGCCGCAGGCCGGTGATCAGGGTGTAGTGGTTGGGGAAGGTCTTGGACGGGAAAGACGGCCGCATCGCCGCCCGCGCCCCGCTGGCCGCGAGGCCCGACAGCACCGGCGTCACGCCGCGGTCCAGGTAGTCGGCGCGGAAGCCGTCGATCGAGATCAGGACGGTCAGGGTCCGCGCCGCGGCGGGCTGGGCGACGGCGGCCAGGACGACGGCGAGCGACAGCGCGAGACCGCGCCAGAGACGGGACAGTTGCATGCTCTCACCTTAGCGGCCCTGGGCGACGATTCCCCAAGGCCAAGGTGATTTATCCGGGCGCCTGTAGGATTTCAGAGCGCTGCGTCGTCCTCTGGGCGCAAACTCGAAGAGAGCTGGAGAGCGCGAGATGAGGAAGGTCCTGGCTGCAGCGTTCGTGTCGCTGGACGGCGTGATGCAGGCCCCGGGCGGTCCCGCGGAGGATCCGACCGGCGGCTTCGAGATGGGCGGCTGGACCGCCACCTTCTGGGACGAGGTGATGAACCAGGCCATGGGCGAGAGCTTCGGCCAGCCCTTCGACCTGCTGCTCGGCCGCAAGACCTACGAGATCTTCGCCGCCCACTGGCCCTTCGTCGAGAACGACCCGATCGCCGAGGCCTTCAACGCCATCACCAAGTATGTCGCGACCTCCTCGATCGCCCCGTTGACCTGGCAGAATTCCGTGGCCCTGCACGATCCGGTCGCCGAGGTCGCCAGGCTGAAGCAAGGCGATGGCCCCACCCTGCTGACCCAGGGTTCGAGCCAGTTGCTGCAGACCCTGATCGCCGCGGGCCTGGTCGACGAGTTCCAGGTCTGGACCTTCCCGACGGTGCTCGGCCACGGCAAGCGGCTGTTCGGCGAGACCCTGCCGCCCTTCGCCCTGAAGCTGACCGACAGCAAGGTCTCCACGACCGGTGTCGTGCTCAGCCGCTATGTCCCGACCGGCCCCGTGCCGATCGGCTCCTTCCAGCTGCCGGAGCCCAGCCCCGCCGAGGTCGCCCGCCGCGCACGCATGGCGCGCGAAGGCTGAGCCCCCAAAAGCAAAAGCCCCGGACGTCGCCGTCCGGGGCTTGAAGCTTGTATCGAACCTCAAGGCCTATTCGTCGCCGAAGCCGAGGTTCTGGACCGGACCGGAGTCCTTACCCTTTTCAGCCGGATCGCGATCGACGAACTCGATCACCGCCATGGCGGCGTTGTCGCCGAAGCGGAAGCCGGCCTTCAGCACGCGGGTGTAGCCGCCGTTACGGTCTTTGTAGCGCGGGCCGAGGGTCGAGAAGAGCTTGCCGACCTGCTCGACGTCGCGGACCTGGCTGATCGCCTGGCGGCGAGCGTGCAGGTCGCCGCGCTTGGCGAGCGTCACCAGCTTCTCGACCACGGGGCGGAGCTCCTTGGCCTTCGGCAGGGTGGTCACGATCTGCTCGTGCTTGATCAGGCTCGCCGCCATGTTGGCGAACATCGCGGTGCGGTGGGCGGTCGTACGACCCAGTTTGCGGTGGGCTTTGCCGTGACGCATTTCATATCTCCTGGGCCATCTAGCCCGCTGGACGCTCCCGATCGCACGGATCGCGTCCTTGCCTAATCAAGTCCCAGCCTGCTCCCGCCTGGGTCAACACGAAGCGCCGGGCCCTCCACCGCAGGTGCGGCTTCACCGGGCCATGCCGCCGAAGCGGCCGGAGTCAGCGCAAAAGCGAATTACATCTGGTCTTCGAACTTCTTCGCCAGCTCTTCGATGTTTTCCGGCGGCCAGTTCGGGACGTCCATGCCGAGATGCAGGTTCATGCCCGCGAGCACTTCCTTGATCTCGTTGAGC